>JAKEEL010000015.1 GCA_022616595.1 Methylococcaceae bacterium | reverse complement strand
TCGGCGCCGCGGGCTGCCTGCTGCAATATGTCCGCGATACGCACCAAGGACCGATCCCGCACATCCAAGGCGTTCGCGTCGAACAATCCGACGAATCCATCATCATCGATGCCGCGAGCCGAAGGAACCTCGAACTGGACTCCCATCCTTCGGGGAAAACGGCAATCACACTGTTTGGCGTGATCGACAAAACCGTGACCGCGATGGGCGGCCGTATGCTGCGGCGCTGGATCAACCGTCCCTTGCGCGATCGGAATGTGTTGAACGACCGCTATGACTGTATCGAAGCCTTAATGAATTCGCGGATCACTCGATCCGGTCAGGACTGTCTTCGAAAGATCGGCGATATCGAAAGGATCAGCACGCGAATCGCGCTCGGGTCCGCGCGCCCGCGCGATCTCGAAGTCCTGCGACGTTCGTTGGAGGCCCTGCCGGAAGTCATTTCGATTCTCTCCGGCAACGAGGCACCGCTTCTAACCGCCCTGCGGAATAACCTCGCCGCGCATCCGGATCTGGCCGCGTTGCTGCGCCGGGCCATCGTGGAAAATCCGCCATTACTGATCCGGGACGGAGGCGTGATCGCGCCCGGCTATGACGCGGACCTCGATGCATTGAGGAATATCAGTCAACATGCCGACCGATACTTGGCCGATCTGGAAATTCGCGAACGCGAACGAACCGGGATTGCGCTTCTGAAAGTCCAATACAACCGTGTCCACGGCTATTACATCGAGGCGCCGCGCTCGCAATCAAAAAAAATTCCGGCCGATTACACGCGCAAACAGACGCTGAAAAACGTCGAGCGTTACAGTACCGAAGAACTGAAGGCTTTTGAAGACAAGGTGCTCAGCGCACGAGAAAAAGCGCTCGCGCATGAAAAATCGCTGTATGCAGGGTTGCTCGACCAGCTCGCGGATTCCGTTTCCGCTCTGCAATCCTCCGCAGCGTCGATCGCCGAGATCGACTGCCTGCTCGGATTCAGCGAGGGCGCCGAAAAAATGGATCTGGTCAGGCCCCGGCTGTCGGAGCAATCCGGCATTGCAATTTCGGAAGGCCGTCATCCGGTAATCGCACAAATCTCCGAATCCCCGTTTGTCCCGAATGATCTGATGTTGTCGGGCGAACGCCGGATGCTGATCATCACCGGACCGAATATGGGCGGTAAATCGACCTATATGCGGCAGGCCGCGCTGATTATCGTGATGGCTCACATCGGCTGTTTCGTTCCGGCCCGTTCGGCGGAAATCGGACCGATCGACCGGATCTTCACCCGCATCGGAGCTGCCGACGATATCGCGACCGGCCGTTCGACCTTCATGGTCGAAATGTCCGAAACCGCGACGATCCTGAACAATGCGACCGAGCACAGCCTGATTCTGATGGACGAACTCGGACGCGGCACCAGTACTTTCGATGGAATGTCCCTGGCTTGGGCGTCCGCGGCATATCTGGTTCGCCGGACCCGAGCGTTCACACTGTTCGCTACCCACTATTTCGAATTGACCGCCTTGGCCGACGAGCATCCCGAAATTCATAACGTCCACCTGGACGCGGTCGAACACGGCGATTCGATCATCTTTCTGCATGCGCTCAGAGACGGACCTGCCAACCAGAGCTACGGGCTCCAGGTTGCCGCCCTGGCCGGAGTTCCGGCAGCCGTGATTGAAAACGCGAAGACCAAACTGCAATCCCTGGAAACCAAAACCGTGCAGGAACTGCAAACCCGTTCCGACACCCGGCAAGCCGATCTCTTTGCCAGCCCGGAGGCCCATCCCGCCGTGAGCTTGCTGGAACACCTGGATCCGGACGCGGTATCGCCGCGTCAGGCATTGGAATTGTTGTATCGGCTTAAATCACTGGTTTGAGGCAGTGATTTTGTTTTCCAGCGTCTTGCTCAAGTCCTGTGCGGAAACATATCCAGGCAGAACCACTCCGCTTTCCGTTACGATCATCGGAGTTCCGCGAATCTGCAGGGAACCCGCGAGTTCCATATGCTGCGAAACCGGATTCGAGCATTCCTTCATTTCGATCGGCTCTCCGAGTTTCGCCTTGGTCAGCGCGTTTTGGCGATCGTCCGCGCACCAGACCGCGACTGCCTTCTTGTAGGATTCGGAGCCGACTCCGGCCCTGGGATAGAACAGATAATCGACCGTGATTCCCTGTTTCAAGTATTCGTTAATCTCCGCGTGAAGCTTTCTGCAGTAACCGCAATCCACATCGGTAAAAACGGAAACCACGTGTTTCTGGAGAGGGGATTGAAATCGAACGACATTTCCCTCGCCGATTTTTTGAATCGCCCTAGCCCTGGCCATGCCCATCTTGGCCTCGGTCAAATCCCGTCTATCCGGCGGCGCCTCCAGGTCGAACAGGTTTCCGTTCAGGAGGTACCTCCCTTCTTCCGAGACATAATACAGGTTCGGTCCTACGGTAACCTCATAAAATCCTTTCACCGGGGACTCGGAAATTTCACCCACTTCAACTCCCGGCATCGCCTTCGACAGCGCATTGCGGATCGCCTCGGGGTCGGCAACGGCATTGAAGGGAAGGCAAAATCCAAACAACGCGAGAAAGTTAATCCATCGAATATATTTCATAAGTTTCAGGAAGGTCCAGAGTCAATTTAACCGGGCGCTGTATACCGCCGGGCTCTAACGAAACAAGCGTTCAATATCGAGAAAAAAGGCGAGCCCCATTAAACATATCAACAGCAGAATGCCGACCTGTTGCCCGATGAGTTGTGCATGTTCCGACAGAGGCCGGCCCTTAATGGCCTCGATGAGAAAAAAAAGAAGATGTCCGCCATCGAGCACCGGAATCGGAAGGAGGTTCAGAACGCCGAGACTGATACTGACGATCGCAATGAACTTCAAAAAGTAGGATAAACCCATGGTCGCGGATTCGCTCGCATATTTTGCGATGCTGATCGGTCCGCTGAGGTTTTCGATGGATGCTTTGCCGAGTAGCATTTTTCCCATCATCTTGAATGTCAGCAGAGAAAACTCGGTCACCTTGACGATCGAGGCACCGAGGGCCGGCAACACACCGAGCCGGTATTCGACCTTTAAATGATCGATCAACTCCTCGGGGATCCGAACCGTCGCTCCTATCTGGCCGATTTCTCCATCCTCTGCTTGAACAACCGCCGGGATCAACTCCAGGGTAAGTTCCATTCCATTCCGTTCGACCACGGTTTGAATCCGCTTGCCGGGGTTCCCGCGAATGATCTCCACCCACTGAGTCCAGTTCGAGACTTCGACTCCATCCGCCTTGACGACCAAATCCCCCGCTTCAAGTCCGGCGGCAGCCGCGGGACTATTCTCCTTGATGCTGTCGATTCGCGGCGGCAATTCAGGTTCCCAGGGACGAAACCCGAGCGCATCCTGGAGGCTCGCCGGGTCCATCGCGACGGGTTCCGGAATCCTCAAAATTTTGGTCGCAACGGATCCCGATTCGGATCGAACCTTGACATCAATATCTTCGAGATCGACCGCTTTCGAAAATACCTCGGAGATCGCGTGGTTCCATGTCGGAGTCGCATCGCCATCGACTTCGAGAATCTCGTCCCCTGTCTCGAACCCGGCCTGAGCCGCGATCGTACCGGGCTCGATTTTCCCGAGTAACGGGCGAAAGCCGGTTTCTCCGTTGACCAGGATACCCCAGAAGATGAACACCGCCAGAAACAGGTTGAATAAGGGTCCGGCCAGAACGATTGCGCTGCGTGCCGTCAATGACTGGCGATTGAAGGCGTAAGGGAGATCTTCGGGAGCCACTTCGCCTTCCCTTTCGTCAACCATTTTGACGTAACCGCCGAGCGGAATGGCCGCGACCAGATATTCGGTCGAAGCGGGGTCCTTTTGGTACTTCCAGAGCGGCTTTCCAAAGCCGATCGAGAAACGGACCACCTTGACCCCGAGCCGGCGGGCCACCCAGAAATGTCCGAATTCGTGGAACGCGATCAGGATCGCCAAGGCGACGATGAAGAAAAGCAAGGTATGCAGAAATGAACCCATGATTCAGTTCGCGAGATTCGCGGAGATATAGGTATTCGCCAGGTTTCGAACCTGACGATCGGTCTCCAAGACCAATTCGAGACTATCCGCGGCATTACGCGCGGCATGATTCAGACAATGGTCGACTACGCGCACGATATCAGTATAGCGAATACGCCGATCGAGAAAGGACGCGACGGCCATTTCATTGGCGGCGTTCAGTGCGGTCGGCATATTTCCGCCCGATTCGACGGCCTGATAGGCGAGCTTCAGACAAGGGAAGCGCTGTTCGTCCGCAGGTTCAAAGTCCAAGCGTTGGACTCGAAACAGGTCCAATGGTTCCGCGCCGGACTCAAAGCGCCTCGGCCAGGCCAGGGCATGAGCGATCGGAATTCGCATATCCGGGTTACCGAGCTGGGCCAGAACCGAACCGTCTACGTAATCGACCATCGAATGAATCACGCTTTGCGGGTGAATGACGATCTGGACATCCTTCCGATCCATGTTGAACAAGAGGCAAGCTTCGATCAATTCGAGCCCCTTGTTCATCATCGTGGCTGAATCGACCGATATCTTCCGGCCCATGTCCCAATTCGGATGAGCCACGGCCTGCTCCGGGGTTATCCAGTCGAATTCATCCAGGGGCTTGGTCCGAAACGGACCGCCAGAGGCCGTCAAAAGGATTTTCCTGACCTTTCTGTCGCGTTCACCGGCTCGATAATCCGCGGGCATGCATTGAAAAATCGCATTATGTTCGCTGTCGATCGGCAACAATTCGGCCCCGTGATCGGCGAGTTCCTTCAGCAGAATCCGGCCGGACATTACCAAAGCTTCCTTGTTGGCGAGCAAAATCCGCTTCCCGCCGCGTGCCGCGGCCAGGGTGGGCATCAAACCCGCCGCGCCGACGATCGCGGCCATGACGGTATCCACTTCCGGAAGGGCCGCAATCTCTTCAAGTGCTTCGGCTCCCGCGAGCACCTTTGTCGAGCTGCCCGGGTACCGATTCAATCGTTCCTGTAAAATTCCGGCTTTTTTGTGATCAACCACCACCGCATAATCCGGGTTATGCACAATACATTGATCATAAAGGGTGTCGACATTCGAATTCGCGCTCAGCGCAACGATCCGGTAGTCCTGCGGGTGGCGGCTGACTACGTCGAGTGTACTGACTCCGATCGAGCCCGTGGAGCCGAGTACACAGATCGATCTCACTGGATCAACCCGATGTGGATCAGCATGATCCCGGTATAGAACACCGGAATCGCGGCGATCAAACTGTCGAGCCGGTCCAGCAACCCGCCGTGACCGGGCAGGAGGTTTCCGCTGTCCTTCACGCCGCGCCAGCGTTTCGCGAGGCTGATCGCAAGATCACCGTAAATCGAGATGTGGACCGTGATCAGCGACAGCAATATGAAATCGATTTTGATGGTCGGTCTGAAATCGTTATAGAAAACCAGAACGATCGCCATGATCAATCCAGCCGTCAATGCACCGTACATGCCGGCCATCGTCTTCCCGGGGCTGATCAAGGGGGACAGTTTCGTTTTGCCATAGGCGCGCCCGATAAAATAGGCCAACACATCGGCCGCCCAGATCAGGAGTAACAGGAAAAGGACGAATTCATAACCATGGTAGATTCGCAGGCGTACGAAAAACACCCAGGCCGTGACCAGCATAAACCATCCTGCGGCCAGTTTGACGGTCGCCGATGGCCGCGATTTCAGCAGGTTTCTTTCGTTATTTTTCAGCACCACGCTCGCGACCAGCCAGAATACCACCGCGGGAGTCCCGAACCAATCGACGACCAATGAATAGTTCAGAATCTCGCTGTTTTCGTAAAAATTCGCGATATTCGCGATGATTTCCGTCCAGTACCAAAACGGAAGCAAGCCGGCCACTACCGCGAATACAAACAGGATTTGGCTAAGCATGGACTGCAACCCGCTCAGCTTCGACCACTCCCAGGCACACAATGCGACGACCAATGCCCAGACGATCGAGAACCAATCTTGCGACAGGCCGATCACCGCCCAGATTATCAGCGGCGCGAGGATGGATGCGGTCAATACACGAGTCAGCAACATGATGAAATCAGTATTCTATTTTTAATAGCCGGCAGCAGTGCTCAACGAGCCATTTCTTGTTTCAGATAACCCGATTCGATCTGTTCACTGGTGTAACCGAAGCGGCGCTGGCGGCCCGCGTAAGCTTCTATGGCAAGATCCAATGATTTTTCATTGAAGTCCGGCCACAGCGTATCCGTGAAATAAAGTTCGGTATAGGCGAGTTGCCAGAGCAGAAAATTGCTGATCCGGTATTCGCCGCCGGTTCGAATGAACAGATCGGGTTCCGGAAGATCCGGAAACGAAAGCCTGGAATCGATCGATTCCAGCGAAATGGAATCCGCGGAAATCGTTCCTCGTTCCACGTCCCGGGCGATTTTTTTGGCAGCCTGCAGAATATCCCAGCGTCCGCCGTAGTTCGCCGCGATGACCAAGGTCAGGCGCGAGTTGTTTTTGGTTTTTTCTTCCGAATTCGAGATCTCCTGCTGCAGTTTCTCCGAAAAAGCGCTCTTGTCGCCGATAAAACGCAACCGGATTCCATTCTCGTGCAGGGTCTCGGTCTGTTCCTCAAGCGTCGAAACAAATAATTCCATGAGGACATGGACCTCTTCCACGGGTCTTCGCCAGTTCTCGCTGCTGAACGCAAACAAGGTTAATACGTCGACTCCTCGCTCGCCGCACCGCTTCAGGACCTTCTGGACGGCCTTGACGCCGGCCTGATGCCCGGCGGTACGCGGCAGAATCCGCTTCTTTGCCCAACGGCCATTGCCGTCCATGACGATTGCAATATGCCGGGGAACTTCACTATTGTCCTGCTCTTCATTTTTTGTTTGCTTGGTCATGCAACAATTCCGACTAAAACTTCCTTTCGATGAATCTGTACCGGACATCCGGATCCGCAATGGTTCAAACGGAAAGCAAATCTTTTTCCTTCTCCTGCAATTGCCTGTCGACTTCTTTGATGAAGCGGTCCGTGATCGCCTGAATGCGGTCGATTCCCTGATGCTCGTCGTCTTCACTGACGAGTTTTTCTTTCAGAGCTTCTTTCAGTTCGCTGTTCGCATCCCGCCGAATATTGCGGATCGCTACCCGTCCCTGCTCGGCTTCATGGCGAACCACCCGAACCAGGTCTTTGCGCCTTTCCTCGGTTAAAGGAGGAAGCGGGATGCGTATCACCGTACCGGAGGTCGCCGGATTCAAGCCAAGGTCGGAGGTCAGAATCGCCTTTTCGATTACCGGTACAATATTCTTTTCCCAAGGGGTCACCGTGAGAGTCCTGGAATCCTCGACCGCGACATTCGCAATTTGCTTCAAGGGTGTTTCGTTTCCGTAATAAGGTACCATAATATGGTCGAGCAGGCTGGTGTGCGCCCGCCCGGTCCTTATTTTCGAAAATTCATGTTTCAGGACTTCCACCGATTTCCGCATCCGGGATTCGGTATCTTTTACAATATCTTCAATCATTATCCTATCCCGTTTCGATCAGTGAACCCACACTGCCACCCTGCATGAGCCGCATGATCGCCCCGGATTCGAAAATATTCATCACCCGAAGCGGCATTTTGTTGTCACGGCACAATACCAGCGCGGTGGCATCCATGACATTCAACTTTTCTTCGAGCGCCTGATCGTAAGTCAGGCGCCGATACAACTTGGCATTCGCATCCTTCATGGGATCGGCGGAATAAACGCCATCCACTTTGGTTGCCTTGATCAGCAGCTCGGCATTGATTTCGATCGCTCGCAGGCTCGCCGCCGAATCGGTTGTAAAGAACGGATTTCCGGTTCCCGCGGCAAAAATGACGACCCTGCCTTTCTCGAGATGACGCACGGCCCGGCGACGGATGTAATCCTCGCAGACCTGGTTGATTTTCAGCGCGGACATCACCCGCACGGGTTGGCCGAGATTTTCCAGGGCATCCTGCATGGCAAGCGCGTTGATCACCGTCGCCAGCATTCCCATCTGATCACTGGTCACGCGGTCCAGACCCTTGGACGCTTTTTCCGCACCGCGCAGGATATTCCCGCCGCCGACGACCACTCCGGTTTGAACGCCTGCCAAACACAAGTCCCGGATTTCCGAGGCCAGGCGTTTTACCGTGGCAGGATCGATCCCGTTACCCTGCTCACCCATCAGGGCCTCGCCGCTGAGTTTCAGCATTATCCGATTACAGATCAAGCCGCTCATTCGTCGTTTATTTTCACCTCACCGATGCCGGAAGCCGGCAATATCCTGAAAGATCACCTTTGTGTTCGCATCGATCCCTACGCGCCTCGGAATCAAGGCCCGGGAACATTGATTAATGCCCTTTAACCTGCGCCATGACTTCCTCAGCAAAATTTCCCGTTTTTTTTGCGATTCCTTCTCCCACTTCAAAGCGGTCGAATCGCACGACGGTCGCGCGTCTGTCCCTGAGCAACTTGCCGACGTTGAGATCGGGATCCTTGACGAAAGGCTGGCCAAGCAGGGTAATCTCGCCGAGAAACTTCTTCAATCGGCCCTGCACCATTTTCTCGATGATATCGGCCGGCTTGCCGCTTTCCCCGGCTTGCGCCGAATAAATTTCTTTTTCGCGCTTGAGCACCTGCTCGGAAACATCCGCTTCGGCGATGAATTCAGGCCTGCTCGCGGCGATATGCATCGCGATATCCTTACCCAGGAGTTCGTCGCCTCCATCGATCTGGACCAAGACCCCGATCCGGCTTCCATGCAGATAGCTCCCGATAAAGCCGTTCCCGCTTTGATAGCGGACAAAGCGTCGGACATTGATATTCTCACCGATCTTGGCGACCAATTCGACCCGCGCTTGTTCGAGCGTTCCACCGGAAGCCAAGGGAGAGCGCATCAGAGCATCCAGTTCTTCGACTTTGGAGGCCAGAGCCGCCGAACCGACCGACGCCGCAAACGCATTAAAATCATTGCCCTTGGCGACGAAATCGGTTTCACAGTTGACTTCCAGCATGACCACCGTTTTCCCGTCGGCCGATTGGCTGAAAAAAATGCTGCCTTCCGCGGCGATCCGGGACGCCTTCTTATCCGCTTTCGCCAATCCGGATTTACGCATCTGCTCGATGGCAAGCTCAAGGTCGCCTCCGGTTTCGACCAGCGCTTTTTTGCATTCCATCATTCCGGAACCGGTTCGTTCACGAAGCTCCTTTACCATTGCAGCTGTTATGTTCATGTCATTCACCTAGAAACTGTATTTTGATCTCGAGAAACGGGCCGGAACATCGAACCGCCCTGAGAGCCGGGCTGTTCGAACACTATTCCAGCTCGGTATCCATCGAGCGATCCGGTTCATCCATCTCGATAAACTCATCTTCGGCAACCTCGACGTCCAGACTCTTGGCCCGCCCTTCAAGAATGGAAAGCGACGCACTTTGAGAATACAACTGGAGCGCACGAATCGAGTCGTCATTTCCGGGAATCATATAGTCAACCGCATTCGGCTCATTATTGGTATCGACGATTCCAACCACTGGAATGCCGAGTTTTTTAGCTTCATTCACCGCATTCTTTTCGTAGCCGACATCCAGAACGAACATTACCTCGGGTAACTTGTTCATGCCCTTGATCCCGCCGAGACTGTTTTCCAACTTCTCGAGTTCGCGGGTCATGCCCAAGCCTTCCTTTTTACTGAAACGCTGCATGCTGCCGTCTGCCTGCATCGATTCGAGTTCCTTCAGGCGTGCGATCGATTGTTTGATGGTCTTGAAATTAGTCAGCATTCCGCCAAGCCATCTGAAATTGACATAGGGCATATTGCATTTTTTGGCTTGCTCCTCAACCACCTTGCGGGCCGCTTTCTTCGTGCCCACGAACAAAACCGTTCCCCGGTTGGCCGCGGTGTTTTCCAGATAGTCCATCGCTTCGTTGAACAGAGGCAGGGTTTTTTCGAGGTTGATGATGTGAATCCTGCCCCTGGCGCCAAATATATAGGGGGCCATTTTCGGATTCCAATACCGAGTCTGGTGTCCGAAATGAACGCCAGCTTCCAACATCTGGCGCATGGAAACATTTGCCATAGAAATTACTCCTAATCAGTTTGACTGCCCTTGAGTCTTGGATAGAGCAATAGGACAGTGGCATGGGTTACGCCTCCACACATCCCGTTTGGTAAACCGCAGTCTTCCCGCGGCACCCGTACCGAAGGTCACGATGTGTGTGAGAATTATTGCCAAAATCGGCGTTGCTTTATACCATAACCAGGTTTATCCAACAATCCAAGAGTCGAACGAAATGAAAACCTTGGAAAATTTGGCGCACGAGACTTCCAGTCGAATACGGGTCGAAAATTGATTGTAAATTACGGGCGGAACCCGGTGCCCGAGTCCAAACAATCGGCTACACTATTCGATTGAAACCCATCCGCTTCATGAGTATAAGCATTAAATCACCGAAAGAAATCGAACTGATGAGAACCGCCGGGCAACTGGCCGCGGATGTTCTGGAAATGATCGAAGCCTATGTCGTTCCCGGAGTCGCGACCGAGGAGTTGGACGCAATCTGTCACGATTATATCGTGAACATACAGAACGCGATCCCTGCGCCACTGAATTACCGCGGCTTTCCCAAATCTATTTGCACGTCCATCAACCACCAGGTCTGCCATGGGATTCCGAGTCAGAAAAAACTCCGGGACGGTGACATTGTCAACATCGATATCACCGTGATCAAGAACGGATACCACGGCGATACCAGCAAAATGTTCTTGGTCGGTACGCCGCCTCAACATGCACGGAATCTGGTCGAGGTGACTCAGCAAGCCATGTACACCGGCATCCGGCAGGTAAGGCCGGGTGTGCGTCTCGGGGATATCGGCCATGCCATTCAGAAATTCGCCGAATCGAGGCGTTACTCGGTGGTGCGCGAATTCTGCGGTCATGGGATCGGAAAAATCTTTCATGAAGAACCGCAGGTGCTGCATTACGGAAAACCGGATACCGGTCCCGTGCTCGAGCCCGGTATGGTGTTCACCATCGAGCCGATGATCAACATCGGGAAACGGCATATCAAAATCCTCGCCGATGGATGGACCGCGGTTACCAAGGACCACAGCCTTTCCGCGCAGTGGGAACATACGCTGGCGGTTACCGAAACCGGGTTCGAGATATTGACTCTGCGTAAAGAAGAAAAAATTGAAAAAGACCGGATCGAACTTAGCCATTGACGACTCGGCGTTTCAGACCGAGAACTCTGTTGGCCACTACAAAAACGCGATCGGTCGGCATACCGAGGAGGTCTCTCGCGACTTTCGGGACGGGGCGCCGATTTTCGACCTGCTCCGGTCGCGCTCGGATCTGATCGACCGGATTCTTTTAAGCGGCTGGAAGCATTTTCTCGACGCCGACACCAACCAATTCGCGCTGATCGCGACCGGCGGCTACGGACGCAGGGAGATGCATCCGTGTTCCGACATCGATATTCTGATTCTGCACCGCGATGCGGAAAGTGAAATTCATAACCACGCGCTGGAAAATTTTTTACGGTTCCTGTGGGATATCGGCTTGAAGCTCGGAAATCGCGTGAGCACCCTGGACGAATGCGAGGAAGCGGCGCGCTCGGATCAGGTTTACACCACTGCGCTGCTCGAATCCCGCCTGCTTTACGGATCGAGAGAACTTTTCGATGCGATGAAAACCCGTACCGGAGCGGACCAACTCTGGCCGTCCACGCGGTACTTCGAAGCCAAGATGGCCGAGCAGCGCGAGCGCTATGCGAAATTCAATGATACCGGCTACAATCTTGAACCCAACGTGAAGGACGGGCCGGGCGGTTTACGCGACATTCAGATGATCGCCTGGTTGAAAAAGAGACATTTCCGGTCCGCCACCTTGCGCGAACTGGTAGACCGCGGCTGCCTGTCCTTGAAAGAATACGAGGAACTCAAGGTCGACCAGAGGTTCCTGAGCAAGATTCGCTTCGCGTTGCATCTCCTGACCGGCCGGGCGGAAAATCGCTTGTTGTTCGATTTTCAAGCCCAGCTCGCCGAGCAATTCGGCTATCAGGATACTCAGGAATCCAGTGCCGTAGAACAATTCATGCAGAAATATTACCGGACCGTCATGTCCGTGGAGCGCCTCTCCGATATCTTGCTGCAATTGTTCCGTGAACTTATTTTCGCGGAAGACGAAAATCAGAAAATCGAAGCAATCAATCCCCGCTTTCGGTCGGTCGGCGGGTTTATCGAAGTCACCCATCCCTTGGTGTTCCGGGAAAATCCACTCGCATTGCTGGAAGTCTTTCTGTTGCAACAGCAGATTCCAAGCGTCAAAGGGATCCGTGCCTCCACAATCCAATTGATTCGAGAAAGTCTACCCCTGATCGATGAACGTTTCCGGGCGAACCCGACCGCCCGCAGAATGTTCATGGAAATTCTGTCGCAGCGCAACGGCATCACCCACCAGCTGTGCAAAATGAACTGCTACGGGGTGCTGCCGTCCTACATGCCGGCCTTCGAACATATCGTCGGCCGGATCCAATACGATCTTTTCCATATCTATACGGTCGACCAGCATACCCTGTTTCTGGTCGGGAACCTGCGCAGTTTCGCATCGAATAAACGCAAGATCGAATTGCCGTTCTGCAACGACATCTTCATGCTGATTCCGAAACCGTCGCTGTTGTACATCGCGGCCCTGATGCATGATATTGCCAAGGGCAAAGGCGGGGATCATTCGGTGATCGGGGAAGAGATCGCGATCGAGTTCTGTAGACAGCACGGCCTCACGCGTCTCGAGACCGACCTCGTGGCCTGGCTGGTTCGGTATCATCTGATCATGTCGATGACCGCACAGAAGAAGGACCTGACCGACCCGAAGGTGATTCATGAATTCGCGACGCTGGTGGGTACGCTCGAACGCCTGAATTATCTCTATCTGTTGACGGTCGCGGACATCCGGGCGACCAACCCGCAAATGTGGAATTCTTGGAAAGACAGCCTGCTCAAGGATCTTTACATCGCCGCACATGGAGCGCTGCACAGGGGCTTGGAAAGTCCGGTCGATCAGAGCATCCGAATCGACACCAACCGGCAGGAAGCCCGTTCGATTCTGGCGCGTCTGGGCGTTTCGGATACCGCCATCGATTCGGTCTGGAAAGACTTCGGCGACAATTACTTCCTGCGCTATTCGACCGACGAAGCGGTCTGGCACACGATCGCGATCTCTGCGAGCGATCCCCGGGAATTACCATTGGTCGTCCTGAGACCGCAGAGTCAGCGCGGCAGCGTGGAAATTTTGCTCTACGCGATGGACCAGGACCACCTTTTTTCGCGCAGCACCGCAATCCTTGACCAATTGGGCCTGACCATTCTCGATGCGCGCATCGTGACAACCCGGAATGGCAGGGTCATCAACACTTATCTGGTGCTTGAACAAAACGGTGATCCAATCCGCGACATTTACCGCGAGCATCAAATCTGCCGTGAGCTTCAGGATAAAATGTCGGCTCCGGGACCCTTACCGGTAGCGAGCGGCGGCCGGCGCGTTCCGAGACAGGTCAGATATTTTCCGATCGCACCGAATATCGTGTTCGAAAACGAGCCGGGCAACCCGAACACCGTGCTCGAATTGAGCGCGGCCGACCAGCCTGGATTATTGTCGAAAATCGGCCAGGTATTCGACCATTTCAGCATACGCGTACATCAGGCCAAAATTACGACCATCGGGAACCGCGCGGAAGACGTTTTTTACATTTCCGACAAGAACAACCAGTTGATTGAATCCGAGCGATTAGAAGAGGAAATTCGCAAAGCGATCATCGAAACGATCAGTCAGTAACCATCAAAAAACCAGCCTGCCGGGCTTGTCGGCCGGATCGTTTGATCATTTCAGCCGCGGGTTCAGGCGCGCTTTAGTCTACGGTCGATAAATTCTCCGAGAACCAGGAAACTCTCTTGGTCAAGATTCTTGTAGCGCATACCCACGTGATAGCAGTCGCGCGCGACCCGTCTCGAAAACGCGACGGCACAGTGGACCTCGATGGTGCGCGTGTCATTATTCGGGCGGGGCACGACCAAGGTCACTTTCACCTCGATCGGCTTGCCGTGGCGCGTCCATTCTCCGCGTGGAGTCAACAGCTCCCGTTCGATCGCATTACACTGCAATCTCAAGCCTGTGCTCGATGTATCCAGTACGATGCCCCTGATTTTGAAGCCACCCGCGCAGTCGACTTCCGCATCGATATTCGCATTAACCCGAGGATAATGCCGCTTTTCCAGATCTGGTAACAAACCTTCTCCCGACTTTACGTTTTCATTATGGTACAAATATATCATATTCCGATTTTAATGTATTATTAGCCCCTCTTATCATACACTTCCAGCATGTTTCAAAGGAAGCGCTGTAATCGATGAATCGGAATTTCGACTCTCCATTGCCGGCAGGGCTACAATATCCGTCCGCGATGCGGGACGGACCGGTCCGGAACCGGCACCAACCTACCGCAAATCAATATTCGACACCACAGACATGGTTAAATATCGATCCATCTGGCTCAATACGCTGGTCGTGTTCATGTTGAACGCCTGTGCGACGTCTCCCCTGGGGCGAAGCCAATTATTATTGATGACGGACAGCGATGTCGACCGGATGGGCGCACAAGCCTTCGAGGTCCAGAAGAAAAACCTTCCCGTTTCAGACGACCCGCGGTCGAATCAATTCGTTCAATGCGTCGCCGGGACGCTTACACGACAGCTTAAAGGCGCATGGGAAGTACTGGTCTTCGAAGAAGAAAGCCCCAACGCCTTTGCCCTACCGAGCGGTAAAATCGGCGTTCATACCGGATTACTGCGCGTCGCGCGCGATCAAAATCAGCTCGCAGCGGTGATCGGACATGAAATCGGTCACGTTCTCGCGCACCACAGCAATGAGCGAATCTCTCAGCAATACGCGGTCCAAACTGGTCTGGCCCTGACCGAAGTACTCGCGGGCGCAACTGTTGCGCCGGGCGCCGGCCAGGCTTTGATGGGGGTTTTGGGGCTCGGCGCGCAGTACGGAATTTTGATGCCGTTCAGCAGAACCCAGGAGAGTGAAGCCGATCTGATCGGACTCGACCTGATGGCGAAATCCGGATTCGACCCCCGGGAAAGCGTCACATTCTGGCAGAACATGACCGCGGCAGGCGGAGGAAACCCTGTCGAATTCTTATCCACGCATCCTTCCCACGGTACCCGAATTCAAGATCTCGAGAAGCGAATGCCGCACGCGATGGAATTATGGCAGAACGCTCGAAACCGTGGCTATAGTACGGAGTGCCAGCAGGCTGGCTGACAGGCGCAAGGCATGAGAAAATCAAACGCTGCTGCTTTTCTCTTTTGACTCCGAATGAATCCCGGTATTGCGAATTTACACCCCTATCCTTTTGAGAAATTGCGGCGCTTGAAGGAAGGGTTGAAGCCCGAAGCGGATCGATACCCCATTGCATTGTCGGTGGGCGAACCGCAGCACGCTGTCCCGGATATGATCCGCAACGCCATCATCTCCAATATTCAGGGTCTGATGAAATACCCGACCAGTTCCGGGATCCCGGAATTGCGCGAAGCTATCTCGGTGTGGCTGGCATCCCGCTTCGAATTGAAAGCCGGGAGCGTGGATCCGGAACGACAGGTGCTGCCGGTTGCCGGAACCCGCGAAGCGCTTTTTTCTTTCGCGCAGGCCCTGATCGACCGCGCTGAAAATCCGATCGTTCTGATGCCAAACCCCTTTTATCAGATCTACGAAGGCGCGGCGCTCCTGGCTGGCGCCGAGCCCCGCTATCTGAACACACTCCCGCAGAACCGATTCGTGCCGGATTTTACCAGCGTTCCCGAAGCGATCTGGCGTCGCTGCCGGTTGATCTATATCTGTAGCCCGGGCAATCCGAGCGGCTCGGTCATGCGGATCGATGAGTTGCAGCAATTGATCGATCTCGCCGATCGATTCGATTTCGTGATCGCTTCCGACGAGTGTTACTCGGAAATCTACCGCGATGAGGACGATCCCCCGCCCGGACTGCTCCAGGCCGCGCGAGCGATGAACCACGACAGCTTCCGCAACTGCGTGGTGTTCCACAGTCTGTCCAAGCGCTCCAACGCGCCCGGATTGCGCTCCGGTTTCGTCGCCGGAGATGCCCGGATCATCGCGCAATTCGCGAAATACCGCTCCTACCACGGCTGCACCCTGCCCCTGCCGACCCAATTGGCCAGCATCGCCGCATGGTCCGATGAAAACCATGTCCGCGAAAACCGCCGTATCTACCGCTCGAAGTTCGATGCGGTTTGCAGCGTTCTGGCGGAAGTCTGGCCGATGGAAACTCCCGGGGCAAGCTTCTATCTGTGGCCGGAAACCCCGATCCCGGATACCGATTTCACGCGCGGGTTGTTCACCCGGCAGAATGTTACCGTGCTGCCGGGGCGGTTCCTGTCGCGGCCGGCGGACGGCATCGATCCCGGGGAAAATCGCGTCCGGATCGCGCTGGTCCAACCGCTCGACGAGTGTATCGAGGCGGCCAATCGCATTAAAAACTACTTATCGACCCTTTAATTTCAACTGGAAAAACCATGTCAGAACTCGAATCAATCATTGACAAGGCTTTCGAAAATCGAACCAGCCTAAACCCCGACACCGCTCCGCAGGAAATCAGGAGCGCGGTCCGCGAAGCACTGCGCCTGCTCGACAGCGGCCAGGCCCGGGTCGCCGAAAAAATCGATGGCGGCTGGGTCGTCAATCAATGGCTCAAAAAGGCCGTATTATTGTCTTTCCGGCTTTCCGACAACCGCATAATCGAAGGAGGTTCGACCCGCTATTACGACAAAGTCGAAACCAAGTTTTCCACCTATACCCCGGATGACTTCAGTCGATCCGGCATTCGCGTGGTTCCGAATGCGGTCGCGCGGTCCGGCTCCTATATCGCCCCGAACACGGTCCTGATGCCCTGTTATGTCAATATCGGCGCCTATGTCGACTCGGGAACCATGGTCGACACCTGGGCAACGGTCGGATCCTGCGCGCAGATCGGGAAAAACGTCCATCTGTCCGGCGGGGTCGGCATCGGCGGCGTACTCGAACCCGTGCAGGCGGGCCCTACAATCATCGAAGACAACTGCTTCATCGGCGCGCGTTCGGAAATCGTCGAGGGCGTCATCGTCGAGGAAGGTTCGGTCATCTCGATGGGCGTTTACATCGGCCAAAGCACCAAGATCTATAACCGCATGAGCGGTGAAATCAGTTACGGGCGGATTCCGAAAGGCTCGGTCGTGGTCTCCGGAAACCTGCCCGCCCAAGACGGCAGTCATAGCTTGTACTGCGCGGTCATCATCAAGCAGGTCGACGAGAAGACCCGCGGCAAGGTCGGGCTCAACGAATTGCTGCGGGACTGACTGTCCGGTTATTTACGGTTATGTTGAAAATTTATGGAATAAAAAACTGCGACGCCGTCAAGCGATCCAGAAAATGGCTCGAGGATCACGGTCATGAATATATTTTTCACGATTTTCGAAGCGACGGGCTCGATTCCGAACTGCTGGATCGGCTGGCCGGGAAGATCGGCTGGGACAACCTGATCAACCGGCGCGGTACGACCTGGCGTCAACTGCCGGAATCCGCCCGCGAAAACCTCGACGAAGAAAAAGCCAAGCGACTGATGCTGGATCATCCCACACTGATCAAACGTCCCGTGATCGAAAAGGATGATCGATTCGCGGCAGGTTTTTCCGCGGATTTTTTTAGTTCCCAATCGTGAGCCCGACGCAGCGACTGCTGAGGCAACTGATGAGCCGCGCGTCGCTCACGCCGGACGATGCGGGCTGCATGGACATCCTCGCGGAACGCCTGTCCCGAATCGGCTTTGAAGCCGAGCGGATCGACTCCGGCGACACCCAAAATATCTGGCTCCGGAAAGGCCGGGGTGGGCCGCTGTTCACGTTTTTGGGGCATACCGACGTGGTCCCGCCGGGCCCTCTGGAACAATGGGATTCGCCGCCTTTCGAGCCCGTTCTGCGCGACGGGTTTCTCTATGGCCGCGGCGCCGCGGACATGAAATCCGGGATTGCAGCGTTCGTGACCGCCTGCGAACGATTCTGCGGGAAGCATCCCGAACACAGGGGATCGATCAGCCTCTTGATCACCAGCGATGAAGAAGGGATCGCGACTCAAGGCACGGTCAAGGTCATCGAAGTCCTCGCGGCGCGCAACGAGAAAATCGACTGGTGTCTGGTCGGCGAACCTTCGAGCCGCGAACGCGTCGGCGATACGATTAAGATCGGAAGGCGCGGTTCGCTGTGCGGCGTGCTCCGAATCCAAGGCATCCAGGGTCATGTCGCCTACCCCGATCTGGCTGAAAACCCGATCCATCGTTTTGCGCCGGTACTCCATTCACTCATAGGAGAAGTCTGGGACCGGGGCAACGAGTTCTTCCCGGCGACCAGCTTTCAGATCTCGAATATCCACGCCGGAACCGGTGCGGAAAATATCATTCCGAGCCGCCTCGAAGTCCATTTCAATTTCCGTTTCTCGACCGAGCTGGACGATGTTATGATCAAACGCCGGGTGCACGAACTGCTGGATGCGCACCAATTGAAATATGTACTCGACTGGCGATTGTCCGGCCGGCCTTTCCTGACCCTGGAAACGGAATTGGTCGAAGCCGCGCAAAAGGCCTTGCTTGCGGTTACGGGCAGAGAGGCCGGCCTCGAAACCGGCGGCGGCACCTCGGACGGGCGATTCGTCGCGCCGACCGGAGCCCAGGTGATCGAACTCGGGCCCAGCAACGAAAGCATTCATAAGATCAATGAAAAAATCCGGATTGAAGACCTTGAAATTCTGAGCGACATCTATGAAAAGATGCTGGAGAATCTGCTTGTGGAATCAACATCACGGTCTCGGTCATAGACCTTTAGCGATACCCGTGATTGAACCGGAGTCATATTGTCGCAAACAGCGCGGTCAGCGTTGTTGTCCGAGAACGCGGGCCGAAACCGAATGACAATCAAAACCAGCGCAAAACGGAACGTGTTGTTTCTGTGCACCGGAAATTCCTGCCGCAGCCAGATGGCCGAAGGCTGGGCTCGCCATCTCCAAAGCGGCAGCGTCAACGCATATTCGGCCGGATTCGAACCGCACGGACTCGATCCCAAGGCCGTCGAAGTCATGGCGGAAGTCGGCTTGGATATCTCAAATCACCGGTCCCGGCACATCGATGAATTCCGGGATACGAAGCTCGATGTCGTGGTCACGGTCTGCGATCACGCTCGGGAAACCTGCCCTGTATTCCCGGTCACCTGCAAAGTAATCCATGCGGGTTTCGAAGACCCGCCGCGAATCGCGAAGGAATTGGCTGAAAAGGGCGCTTCCGAAGAAGAACAGCTGGATTGCTATCGAAAAGTTCGCGATCAAATCAAGATCTTTGTCGAACGGCTGCCTGAAATACTTGAAACATTCGAATGAAGCACACATCGATTTCGAGGAAACCAAAAGCCGGGGGCCCCAGCCCGCAGAACATCGCAACGTTGATCGAGGATGGAGAGAAACAGGGAAAGCAGTTCCTCGACCAGTGGATCGCCCGGAACGCCGGGCCGGCAACCTGAGATTGCGGCGGCGAGCAGGATTGGATATGGCTCGTGCCCAGCGAATGACCTGGTCCGGGTCGAAGACGGTCTCCGGGCCCTCGCGAGCTTCGCGCACGATTGGTTGGACGCTGTCGATGCGGTGTCTATTTCATGCGCTGCTGATCGCGCTGCTCATCACTTCTTTTAACGCCAGGGCGGTCTCCGCGACGGCCGTCTCCGCGGGTGGCGAGGAAATCGGCGCACCTATGGCGCCGGTCGAGGTCGATGGCGCAACGCTTTTTCATGTGGTCGGAATCAAGGCATTTCCAGCCGAAAAGCGCGCGCGTCTGGTCGCCGATCGAATCCGGGACGCGGCGTCGAACCCGACATTCCTCGAAACACCGGTGCAGATCGTCGATGCGACGGATCGCTCGAAAATAATCATGGGCGATCATCTATTGATCTCCGTATTCGATGCCGAAGCCGCGATCGAAGGGGTCTCGCGCCAGATTCTCGCGGAAGTTTATCAGGCCAAGATATGGGAAGCCATTCAGGCCTATCGCCGGGACCGCAGTCCGGACCGCCTGATCCGGGCGGCGACCTATGCATTCGGCGCGAGCCTCGGGCTACTCGCCGCGCTCTGGCTGGGTTGGCGGGTATACCGGCGGATCGATACGGGTATGGAGCATCGCTTCCGGTCAAAAATACATGGTCTGGAGATCCAATCTTTTGAGATCGTACGCGCCGAGCGGATCTGGGCAGTGCTGCGCGGCCTATCGAGGTGGTCGTGGATTGTGTTGATGCTGCTTTTGGCCTATCTCTATCTCAATTTCGTCCTGGGGCTCTTTCCGTGGACGCGAGCCTTCGCAGGATATTTGTTCGGTCTCTTGGTGAACCCTTTGCGCAAGATGGGCACTGCATTGATCGACATCGTTCCGGACCTCGTGTTCATCGCCATTCTATTCGTGATCACTCGATACGTTCTCAAAGTGACCCGCCTGTATTTTTCCGGCATTGCCGACGGCACCGTCGCCCTGCACGGTTTCGAACCCGATTGGGCCTGGCCTACCTACCGGATTCTGCGGCTTTTGATCGTCATCTTCGCTTTGGTGGTGGCCTATCCCTATATCCCCGGCTCCGAAACCAATGCGTTCAAGGGCATCTCGATCTTTCTCGGCGTGCTGTTCTCGCTCGGCTCCTCCTCGGTCATCGCGAACATCATCGCCGGCTACACCATGACCTACCGGCGCGCCTTTCGAATCGGCGACCGCGTGCAGATCGGCGAACACCTCGGGGATGTCGTGGAAACGCGTCTGTTGGTTACCCACCTGCGCACCCCGAAGAACGAGGACATCGTAGTCCCGAATTCGGTGATTTTAAGCAGCGAGGTGATCAATTACAGCACCCATGCGCGCCAACAGGGCCTGATCCTGCACACCACGATCGGGATCGGCTACGAGACACCGTGGCGGCAAGTCGAGGCGATGTTGATCGAGGCGGCGCGGCGCACGCCGGGGCTCTTGCAACAACCTCCCCCTTTCGTACTGCAGAAGTCGCTCGGCGATTTCGCGGTGAACTACGAAATCAACGTCTACTGCGACCAGCCGTCCGCGATGACGCGGTTATACACCGCGCTGCACCAGAATATTCTGGATCTTTTCAACGAGTACGGCGTGCAGATCATGACCCCGGCCTACGAGGGCGATCCCGGCCAGCCCAAAGTCGTGCCGAAGGACCAGTGGTTCGCCGCCCCGGCGGCTCCGACCGAACCCGAATCCCACCGGTAACCGGAATCAGTCTCACGTGGCATCAATCATCGCAACCCTGCTCCCCACGCTTGCCACAGAAGAACGGTCGCCGTTCCCGTAACCCGAGCCTGTAAGGTTCTGAATGAGCCTGAAGAAACGAAAGAAGGAACGACGTCACGCGTGCAGGGCTCCGGCACTTCAGCAATCAACGGCGGATCAAAGGAACGGGCGCCGGTTGCGGTATTGGATTGCGGCCTTGCTCGTGGTCGGTGCGGTCAGCTTCGGTTTCCGGTGGTCGCAACGCGCATCCGATACCCCGCGCCCCATTCCATCCCCCGCGTCCAGTCCTCCTGCCACTGCTCCGAATTATATCGGCTCTACAGCCTGCGCCGCTTGCCACATCAAGGAAGTCCAAGCCTGGAAAGGATCGCACCATGACCTTGCCATGCGGGTGGCGGACGAGCACAGCGTTCTCGGTGATTTCGACAACGCAACCTTTGAATACGCAGGCACCGCCTCGACATTCTCTAAACGCGATGGGCGGTTCTTCGTCAAAACCGATGGCCCCGACGGCCGGCCCGCCGACTACAGAATTCAATACACCTTTGGCGCGACTCCTCTTCAACAGTACCTGATCGAATTTCCCGGCGGGCGCATGCAGGCGCTGTCCATAGCCTGGGACAGCCGCCCGAAGGAGCAGGGCGGACAGCGCTGGTTCCACCTCTACCCGAACGAGCACGTGACTTACCGGGACGAACTGCACTGGACCGGGCCGCAGCAGAACTGGAACTTCATGTGCGCCGACTGCCACTCGACCAACCTCGAGAAAAACTACGACCGCACCGCCGATGGGTATCAGACCACCTGGTCCGAAATCAACGTCGCCTGCGAGGCCTGCCATGGTCCGGGATCCCGACATGTGGAGTGGGTTCGGCAGGATTCGCTGAGTCCGAAAAAATCCGATCCCATGAAAGGTCTCACGGTTTCGTTCCAAGAGCGCCAAGCCGCTCACTGGACCCTGGACGCGCAGAGCGGAAACTTGCTCCCGCAGAATCCACAGCCGCTGCGTGCCGAGATCGAGGTATGCGCGACTTGCCACGCGCGCCGAACCACGATTGCCGGGGGCTTCGCGGCGGGCAAAGCATTCCTCGATCACTACCAGCCCTCGTTGCTCGAACCGCGGCTTTACCAGATCGACGGCCAGCAACGCGAAGAGGTCTATACCTGGGGTTCGTTCCTGCAAAGCAAGATGTTCCACCAAGGAGTGACGTGCAGCGACTGTCACGAGCCGCACAGCCTGAAGCTGCGCGCACCCGGCAACGCGGTCTGTACGCGATGCCATGCCCCGGCGAAGTACGATGCGGCCTCGCACTTCTTTCACGAGCCCTCGGGCGCCGCCGGCCAGTGCGTCAGTTGCCACATGCCGGCGACGACCTATATGGTAATCGACCCTCGCCGCGACCATAGCCTCAGGGTGCCGCGGCCCGACCTCAGCGTGCAAACCGGAGTGCCAAACGCTTGCAACCAGTGTCACGAGGACCGGTCGCCGCAGTGGGCCGCGGAGCGGATACTGGAATGGTACCGGCACCCGGCCGCCGGGTTCCAGCGCTATCGATTGGCCTTTGACGGCGCCGCAGCGGCGAAGGAACTGCCGGATTTGCTCAAGGATCGCACCCAGCCAGACATCGTGCGTGCCACGGCCGCCGCTTTGCTGCCGCGCCAGCCGGATCCCGCAATCATCGAGGCGGCCGCCAATGCACTCGCCGACCCGAGCCCCTTGGTCCGGCACGCCGCGCTGACGTCGATCGAACTGCTGCCGCCAGCAAAACGCGTCCAGTTCATCGCGCCGTTACTCGACGATCCGGTGCGCATGGTGCGTTTGGAAGTCGCGCGAGTCCTGGCCTCGGTACCGGTTTCCATGCTGACTGATTTGCAGAGGGTATCCTTCAATCGCGCCATGCAAGAGTACGTCGATGCACAAAGACTGCACGCGGACCGCCCCGAGCATCGTACCAACCTCGGTACCTTTTACGCCCAACTCGGGCGTTACACGGAGGCCGAGACCGAATTCCGCGCCGCCCTCACGCTGCAAAGTGATTATCTGCCGGCTTACGTGAATTTCGCCGATCTGCGTCGCCTTGAGGGGCGCGACCCGGACGCCGAAGCGATACTGCGGGAAGGGCTCAAAATTCTGCCGGATGAAGCGCCGCTGCACCACGCGCTGGGATTGACGCTGATCCGTTTGCGACGAACCAAAGAGGCAGTACCGGAACTGCGACAGGCGGTCAGCCTCGCGCCCGAGGAAGCGCACCTCGCCTACGTCTATGCCATCGCTCTCCACTCGACTGCTCAGACCCGGGAAGCCTTGAACGTACTCAATCGCGCGCTTGGCCGTAATCCCCGCGAACGCGAATTGCTGCTTGCCGCGG
This sequence comes from Methylococcaceae bacterium, assembly GCA_022616595.1. Classification (GTDB taxonomy): domain Bacteria; phylum Pseudomonadota; class Gammaproteobacteria; order Methylococcales; family UBA1147; genus UBA1147. Next base: position 154 of record JAKEEL010000015.1, on the reverse strand, counting down.
CAACCTTCAGCCGGGATGCGGGCGACCGCACTACCGCCCTGAAGCACGCGCAGCGTCTCATGGCGGAAGCCCCGTGGGATCCGGCCGCCCGGCAGATCTTTCAGGACCTGCGCTCAACCCCGAACGATGGACCTTGAAAACATGGCCTTAAGGG
>JAKEEL010000111.1 GCA_022616595.1 Methylococcaceae bacterium | reverse complement strand
TTCAGCAGCATCGTCACGCCGGGGCTCAGGTACCAGAAATCGATTTCCTGCAGGCTATCGACCGGACCGTTCCAGGATAATTGAATCGCGGTCCAGTTCCAGCGAGGCAAGCCGGGTCCCGTCTGCACTTTGGCATCGGGATCGACGCGTTCCGATGTTTGAGGCTCCCGGGCCGGAGCGGAAAGCGCGCCGACCGCCCGATCGGCTTCCAGGGCTTCACCGGCCGACTCCGGCAATACTTTCTGCTCCAAAGCCTGTGGCGCGGACGGTGCCAGGTCCGCGATCCTGGCAAACCCGGGGGTGCTCGGACTGATCGGCTGCCAGGGCTTTTCCAATTGCGGATACAATCCCATGCGGACCTGATCGATCATGAACGGGACCAAGATCACCAACAACACGATCCAACTCGCGTTGCGGTAAATTTCAATCCACCGATGCAATCGACCCTGCGGCAGCACGCGCAAAAGTGCCAGCGCGGCCAACAAATTCAACCAGATGAATCGCGGCGAATCCGCTTCGGGCCAGATCAATGCCAGGGTGCATAATGCAAATGCCGCCCAGTACACATTCCACAGACGACCGATCGCAAGCGCGACGATCAATACCAGAAACAGATCCAAAAGGGTCCAGCGCGAAATCCAGCTGTCCGGGACATTATCGACCCCGTTGGCGGCCAACAGTCGCCATCCTGGAGGCAGATTCAATACCGCGCGCGCCGGATGAAACGTTTGCTGCCAGCCGACCGCATTGACTCGATCGACCGGTGCGTCGATCCGGCTGTCGGCACTCACATCGATATCGCCTTTGCGCACCTCGATCCCCTTCTCGTCCGAATCCGGGAGACGGGTGATCAATTGATCCCGGCCGTCGAGACTGACTTTACCGAGTTGCGTCCGCGGCAAGGCGTTCAAACGCCAGGAACGCGTCATCCGGCCGTTGATTCTGTCATTCACGCTATAGCCTTTGCCATCGAAATCCAGCCATAGCGTTCGTTCGATGTTCAGCCGATCGGGTTCGGGTTCCGGATCGCCGCGGCGAATAACCTTGAAGTTCATTGTAGCGCCGTTCTCGATCCGATAAGCCGGGAGTTGCTTCCAGTCTTCGGGTAAATTCGTGAGCTGAGCATCGATGGCGGAGACGTTTTCGATCTCAACCAGACGCAGAGCGGGGTAAGCCGCGAACACCCAGATTTCCTGTTTCGGCCAGTTTTGATCCCGGCTGTTCAGACTGAGTTTCTCGACCGGTCCGATGTGGCGGCTCAAAAGATCGACCCGCCAGCGGCCGGGACGCAATTGCAACAACAATGCTCCGTCCGCTTCGATACGGGCCGGCAAGGGACTAACGAGGCGCATCGGAATAAAATTCCCGGGCATCGGCAGCGCGAGTTTGAGTTCCCGATGTTTGCCAGCGACCTGCAGCTCCAGGCGGGTCAATATCCGCAACGGCACATCGTCGTCGATGCGGCGGAAAATCTGTATATCGAGCTTATCTTCAAGCCCCGGTTTGGCGTCGCCGCCTTTGAGCCATAATCGACCCTGCTTGACGCGGGGCTGGCCGATCGATTCGCCTTTTACGGTCAAGGCGATCAAGCCGGTGTCCTCGGGTACCGGTAGATTGTCCGGAATGAAATCCCATAAAAACCGGCCGCTTATGCTGAAATAGCCCGGTTGCAGCCTGATCGTGGGTTTACCTTGTCGTTCCATGACCCGTGCCGGTTCCTGGTTGACCGATACGTCCGCCGGCCACTGTTTCAGGTCACCCGGCAGCTCTACCCAGCTTTCTCTAAATACCTTCCAGTTGAACGAAAATCGGGCGGACCGTTCATCGAGATCCAAGGCCAGACGACTCGGCCAGGCACAGCGTTTTGCTTCGAAACTGTTGTAAAGAAAGGGGCAGCGGTAATCCGGATCATCCAGCAATACCCAATCGATCCAGGGTTGCAGGGGTTCCGGCACATTCTCCACCGTCAGCGGCTTGGCCAGGATCGAGAGGGACAACAGCAAGGCCGTGATCAACAAAAAAACCCGAGTCTTTTTCATTTACCCTCCGGTGGACCTACTTTGATTGGCGAACGAAGATGGGAATTGCCGATATACTTGCAAGAATGCCGGTACCTCAAGGCTTAATTCAAGAATATCCGATAACCGGCCGCGATCGCCAGTCCCAGAAAGAGAATTCCGCTGACCTGATGCAATCGCTCGATCGGCATTTTCCGCAGAATGGATTTACCGGCCCAGACCCCGATCGCAGAGGTCACGGCCAACGCAGCGGTTGCACCGGTCCAGACCGAAGCGGGAATCGTCGTACTCGCGAGACCCGCGACGGCCAGTTGGGTTTTGTCCCCGAATTCGGCGGCCGTAATCAACACGAAGGTGGTGATGAATACGTTGCCGATACCTTTGATGGCGATCTTTCCGTTTTTGTCGTCGTGCTTCAGTCGCAATGCGTGCAGGCCGAAAATCGTGAACATCACAGCGACGAAACCCATTAAATATGGCTCCGGAACCCAGGCCGCCACCAAGACGCCGAACACGACCGCGAGAAAGTTCAGCAGCGCAAAAGCAATCACCGCCCCCAGCAATACCGGCCCGGCCCGGTGGTAACGTGCCGCAAGGGTCATACAAACCACCTGGCTTTTGTCGCCGATCTCGGCCGCGGCGATCAACGAGAAACTGGTTGCGGCGCTCACCAGCCATTCGCTGGCAGGTCCCGAAAGAACAGATTCCGAGAATCTCCAAAAGAAATCGGCATTCGCGACGTTTTCCGCAAATCCCCGAAAGTTCGCTATCCAGTCCTTTAGAAAAACTTGTGCATCACCAAACCTCGATTCGTTCATTATTTCAGCAGGTTATCCAATACCATCGTCACGACGAATCCGAGCACGTTGCGGATTAATCCGACGAATCGGTATAGAATTGATAAGTGTTGCGCCCCTCCCGTTTGGCGCGGTACATGGCCGAGTCCGCATTGCGCAACAAGGTTTCCACATCGACGCCATCCTCCGGATAGATGCTGATCCCGAGACTCGAAGTGACCCGAAGCCTGTGTTCGGCGAGCAGAAATTCAGAGTCGAAGGCGCCAAGGATCTTTTCGACAGTTAGAATACAGAAATCCTGCGGGAACCAACTTCCGGCGCAATGGTCTTTGTGCTGGGAAGCCCTTGTTCAAGACCGGTTTCGATAGTCCTGTCCCGGCTGGGAATTCCGCACCTTATGATATAGTATTCGGCCTCGCCATTCGGCAAATGAGTCGAATCGGGACGTTCGATCGTTCCTTACATTTCCTCACGCGATTATGCACAACTGGATAGAAAGTGAGTTTTTCGGCTATTGGAAGGACGTGCAATTTCGAATCACCAAATGCCTGTCCGGGAAAGGTTCCGATCACGATTTTTCAGACTCGATCCGGGATCGGAAAAAGCCTGCGGCCACATTGATGGCTCGGTTGGGGGAATCGGTGGTAAGGCATTCCCTGGAACTGCAAGCCAAGTGGATCGACATCTGGATCCATCAATTTGAACATGACGCGGTCGATCTTCTTGGATTCTCGGAACAGGTCCGGCGGATGAATCGCGCAATGCACGATTGGAGCGGGATTCAGGAAGAACTCTGGAAGTTTTGGTTCGATCTACTCGATAGCTCGTTAAGAAAAACCGACGAATCGCACTCGAATCGGGAAAAACTCGATATTTGGAAAAAGGTAATCAAGGAATCCGAGGCGGATCTGAACCACTGGTTTACCAAATGGGAGGAACAGATTCACTGCAAACCTCTGGTACCCGAAACGCTGAACCGATTGGTCGAAAAGCTCGGACAGGAAATGCTCGGCTGGATACAGAATCAATCGGTTCTCTGGCAGTACGGCTTTGATTTCGTGAACGGTGTTTCAGCCGATGGTTCGGACCGAAAACCCGATTCCGCGGAACTTGAGGAATTCCCGCCGGATCGGGACAATTTAACCGAAATATCCGGAATCGGGCCGCTGATCGAACAACTGCTCAACGCACAAAACATCGTTACTTTCCGGCAAATAGCCGATTTGTCGGACGAGGAACTGTCCTATTTGGAAAATAATGTGCTGCGTTTCCCTGCCAAGATACTGCGTAAGGAGTGGATTCAGGAGGCCAGAGACCTGTGTGCCCGCGATCGCTCCGAATCGCTCCCGGATCGGATCCCGGAGGTCTGAAGCGGATGTCCCCGAAGGATCCGCCTGTGTAAATCCTGCAAGAACCATTGGACGGACTGATGATCAGATCGAGGAATGGTTCGTGGAACGGGACTCGAAAGAATACTTCTTCATAATTTCCACCGCATAATCCTTCAACTCGCCGAGGTCTATCGGCACGGGATGCGCGGTTTTTCGGTATTGCCCGGTGATACGCTTAACATATAGTTGAGTCTCCTGATAAGGCGGTACCCCGTGATATTTTTCGACCGCACCTTCACCCGCGTTGTAGCCTGCCAGCACCAGTTTCAAGTCACCGGAAAAATGCCGGGTCAGCCAATGAAGATAGGCGGTACCACCTATGATATTTTCAATCGGGTCCCACGGATCGCTGACTCCGAAACGCTTCGCGGTTTCGGGGATCAGTTGCATCAGGCCTTGGGCATTTTTCGGCGAACGCGCTTTGGGATTAAAAGATGATTCGGTATCGATCACTGCCATGACCAGTTTGGGGTCCATTTTGAAATGCGGTGCAATGATTCGGACCCAGGATTCGATTCTTTTCCGGTCTTTTACCCCCGCCACTATTGGCTTGGGTAATGTGCAGTTGTGGTCTTGTTTTGCGAGGACGTCCGGAAAGCGCCGTACCATGTTCTTGCCGTAGCGGTCTCCGCGTTCGGCCGCCCGTCTGAACCAGCCCATCGCCAACCCCATATCGTATTTGACTCCGCGACCGTTAAAATACATCCAGCCAAGGTTGTAATTGGCTTCGGCATCGTCCTGCAGGGCGGCGCGGCAGTATAGTTTGTAGGCTTCAGAGTAATTGCGTTTGACTCCGCGGGCTTGCTCGAATAGCACGGCTTGCCTGCGCAAGGAAACCACGGCTCCGGAATCAGGTTCGGCAGACCCGTAGGAAGCGGATAACAACAGGCTGATTGCAAGCAGCAGTTTAACTTTTTGCATTCTTCCGGCAACTCACCGTGATTGGTCAAATAAATAAGGCAAATCCGATACCAATACAGATAATTGTAGAGTTTTCAACTGACTGAAATCGCTGGATTTCAGATTGTCCCAAAAGTGTAAAAATTTTCGACAAAAATGCGCAACGCGCAAAATGCTACTCGATATTCTGCACCTGTTCCCGCATCTGTTCGATCAACACCTTCATTTCCACGCAAGCCTGGGTGGTTTCCCGGTCCAACGATTTGGATCCCAGCGTATTCGCTTCCCGATTTAATTCCTGTAACAAAAAATCGAGCCTGCGCCCGGCGATATCCTCATTCTCGAGTACCCTCTCGACTTCAACGATATGGGTTGTCAGGCGCTCCAGTTCTTCATCGACATCCATTTTCTGTAACAAAAACACGATTTCCTGTTCGAATCGGAGCGGGTCCACTTCCGCCGAAATTTCTTCGAGCTTGGAGTGTAACCTTAATCTCAGCTTCTCGGCAATGGCAGGCAGGCGTAATCGAACCGATCGCACCTGCTCCTTAAAGCGCTGACAACGATCTGCGATGACATCGGCCAACCGGGCTCCCTCGCGTTCCCGGCATTCGATTATGCGCGATACGGCAATTCGCAGAAGGTTCTCGATCGCATCTTTCAGTGCATCCGGGTCAACTTTCCGTTCGACGATGATTCCGGGCCATTGCATGATTTCCAAAGCTGAACAGGGCGAGGAGTCGTGGATTTCAGACTCGATTTCCCGCATTACCCTGATCAGGGCGGTCAGCCGGTGCCGGTCTATGTGAATATCGTTCGAACTGCCGGATTCACGCTGGCAATTCAGAGAACAATCGATCTTGCCGCGTTTTAACTGCTGAGTGATCAACGAGCGAAAGCCGGTCTCGAGCGTCCTGAGATGGTCGGGAATTCGAATATTGACGTCCAGATAACGGTGATTGACCGAGCGGATTTCCCATGCGTAGACGGTTGCGTCGATCTCAGCTTCGGAACCGGCAAAGGCGGTCATACTGCGAATCATGAAATATTTCCTATACTGAATGACAGGTCGGTCCACAAAACCAGCGAATGAGACATTTCAGCGACCCAACCGCAATCACGCATTTTCATACCAAAGCTTGAATTTCCCTGGAATCTTCATCCGGATTGATCACGGTCCGCACATTTCCTATGAAGCCAGAATATTACGATCCAGAAACCTATCCGAGCGAGTGGAATTTTCTCCAAGCGGGAACCATTCTGGATGAGTACATGATCGAAAGACCCTTGGCGGGCGGGGGATTCAGTTCAGTATATCTTGCGCGCCAGCGCTTAGACCAGCATCAGGTTGTGATCAAGGAGTATCTGCCGAGGCGTTTGGCGCACCGAACCTGGCAGAATCAGATCGTTCCCAACAGTGAGGAAACGCGGCCGCAGTTCCTGCGCGGCAAAACATTGTTCGTGGAGGAAGCCAAGGCCCTGGGTAAACTGAAGCACCCGAACATCGTCGAGGTGCTCAATTTTTTCTCCGCGAATTCCACGATCTATCTGGTCATGGCCTATGACTACGGGATCAATCTGGCCAACTATATCAAGAACAAGAAAGGCAAATTGAGCGAAAATTTCATGATGACCGTTTTTCCGGCATTACTCGATGGCATGGAAATCATTCACGAGGCTTGCTTGCTGCATCTGGACATCAAACCCGATAATATCCTGATACGGCCGGGCGGCGATCCATTGCTGCTCGATTTCGGTGCGGTCCATCCGTATCCCCGCGTCGAAACCTGGAAACCCGGAAAAGTTTTGACCAACGGCTTTTCGCCCCCGGAACAGTATCCGCGCGATGGCGATGTCGGACCTTGGAGCGATATCTACGCGACCGGCGCGACCATGCGGACCTGCATCGAGGGCTATCCTCCTCCAGCGGCCCCCGAGCGAACCGTACGGGATACGTTGAAACCCGCCGCTTTGGCATTCCGGAAAAAATACTCGCCCGCGTTGCTCGAGACCATCGACGCTTCACTTGAAATCGAACCGGCCAATCGACCGCAATCGATTGCGGAGTTGATGGAACGTTTATCGAATGTCTGAGGGAAAATTCACTCCTTCGCAGGCATATTCCTTGCCGGTGCAGCCGCTATTCCGCGATACGGATCGAAGTCTTCCGTCAAGGAACGAGACGTAAAACCGTGTCGGCCTGCTCGCTGCGATAAGGCATTGCCAGACCTTTTGCCCAATAAGGATGCTGATCGGCATAGTGTGACGACAGCAAATGACCGGACTGGCCTCCGGGCATGTGGAGAATCCCCCGTTCCGGCCGCCCCGGAGAAATCACGAATCGCTCGCTGGCGCTGAGTTGCCGGCTCATTACCCGGATGCAGAAAGCGCATCCATCGAAGCGCTGATTCGGCATATCCAAAAGTTCGGCCAGCCAGGGCAGAGCCGGGCTCAGCGGGTGGCTGATCGGAATATCCCGAAACTCTCCCCAGGTAAAATTTTGAAATGTCGCAAGCGAATGTTCGCTTGTTACCTTCCCGGCGCTTTCTTCGAGGATTGCGAGCAGAAAATGATTCCAGGAATCAAAACGACTGTCCGGCAGGGTATCCGGGATTTGACTGTTCAAAAGCTGCCTCAGCGGCGTTTCCAGTTCGTACCAGTTATACTCGAAAGCCGGGTCCATGCTTGCGCACGATTTCAAAATCGGTCCGAATACCCTTTCCGCCAACAGGGTTCTGAAGGCAGCGAGAAACGGAAGACCGCGGCTGTCGACCCGGGCAAAACCGTCCCACGCATCGATCTCCCGTTTTAAATCGGCGAGCACGGGATTTCGGGTGACGATCCGGGTTGTCAGGAGACCGGAAGCCAGCGTCCGATAGAACTCATAAAAATCGGTTTTCGTATCCAGTTGCAGGCGAAACAGGTCCATTTCGGTTACCGAGTGCATTTTTTCAAGGGCTTCACTGATCCTGAACGTCCTGTAGCCGTGAGCGAAATTATGTCCCAGGACATGGGGGTAGTCCCGGCCGACGTTGCGGCTGTTGGCGGTCGCGAGGAAGCCGCTCGGAGGATTGATGATCCTGGGCAATTCGTCCGGATCCAGAAAACCGATCCAGGCGTTCGATTTTTGAGCCCAGCTTCTGCTCATGGAACCGTCAAATCCTTCGACCCGCCTCGGAATCCGGCCCATCAAGCTCCAGGCGATATTGCCCCGATCGTCCGCAAGTAAAACGTTCTGGGGCGGCGCGCCGGCCCGGTTCAGCAAAGAGATTCCTTCCTCGATCGACCTCACGCGGTCCAACTCCATCAATGCCAGATCGACTGCCGCGGGATCCAGGGCGGTCCAACGGATGGCCACGGGTTGACCGAGCAGGGTTTCGCGCCAAACCGGTCCCCAAAGCGAAATTTTGACATCCAGGCTTAGCGGTGCCGCACCTTTGACTCGAATGCTTTGCGGGATACTTTCGAGTTTCCGCCAACCCGAGGACGTCCAATACCGGTCCGTATGATCGGGATGGATCGTGAGTTTAGGCAGGTCCATCACGTCGGCCATGAAATTGGTAAATCCCCATGCGACGTGTCCGTTTGAACCGGCTACAATCGAGGGTACACCCGGCAGATTTAAGCCCGAAATCTGGAGACCTGCGTAGCGCATGGTGGCCCGATACCAGATATTCGGAACCGAAACCGGCAGATGCATATCATTCGCGAGCATCGCGCTTCCATCGAGCGTTTTGCGGGAATTGACCGCCCAGTTGTTCGAACCGATGTGTTCATCGGCCGGTCCCACACGAACACTGGTTTCCAGGGTCCGGTTGTGTTCCAGAACCGCCGCGAGTTCCCGAACCGGAATCGCCTGGACCGGCCGCGCGGAATCCGGACCGCCGGTCAGGACCTTGGTATAACCATCGGTATCCGGAGTCAGGAAGGAAGTTACCGGTTGCGGCAGGCATTCATGCATCACGCTCAACAATCGTTCTTCCGATTCGCTCCAGGAAAGCAATTGAAACATGCTGAGCACCACGAGAATACTGTCACGCGCGGTCCATCTTGCCGGTTCATATTGCAGCAAGATAAATTCCGGCGGAAGATTGGCGGTCTGTTCGAGATAGGCATTGACACCCAGCGCATAAGCTTCCAGGGACTCGCGTTGCGCCAAGGGCAACGCATCAACGATTCTCTGCGCGGCCGCTTCGATATCGAGATGACGTTGCCGGATATCATTTTCCAGGGCCGCCTCGCCGAAAATTTCAGCCAGCCGTCCGCCGCTTTTGCGCCGTATCAGATCCATCTGGAACAGACGATCACCGGCTGTCACAAAACCCAGCGCGAAGGCTGCATCCCGCCGGCTAGCGGCCGAGATGTCCGGAATGCCGAATCGATCGAATCGCACTGTTAGCGGGGACTGCAGGCCTGCGAGCTTTATCTCGCCGGCGCGCCGGGGGCGCGAAGAATTCAGTTCGTAGGCCAGCAAAACCGAGACAATCGCAAGCCCGGCCACGAGCATCAGGAAAATCGTATAGATCGGTCTTCGCAACATGATGGAATAATCCTCGATCCGAGTACGATATACTATCCCATTTTTATCCTTCGACTCGAGGTGGAGCATGAGACCGAGCGGGCGTAATGCGGATGATCTCAGAGAAATCAGCCTGATCTGTAATTTTACCCGACACGCGGAGGGCTCGGTTCTGATAGAATTCGGCGATACCCGGGTACTCTGCAACGCGAGCGTGGAGAACCGTGTGCCGCGCTTTCTCAAAGGTTCCGGGAGCGGATGGGTTACCGCGGAATACGCTATGCTGCCGAGATCCACGAAAGAAAGAATGCCTCGCGAAGCTGCTCTTGGCAAGCAGGGCGGGCGGACGCTCGAAATTCAACGTCTGATCGGCCGTTCGCTGCGCGCAGCCGTGGATCTCGAAGCGCTCGGAGAACGCACCATCACGATCGATTGCGATGTGATCCAGGCGGACGGCGGTACCCGCACGGCGTCCATAACCGGGGGTTTCGTCGCCCTTTCTCTCGCCGCGGCAAAATTGGTCCGCAAACGGGAGATCAAAACCAATCCGATTCACGGGCAGGTAGCCTCGGTTTCCGTGGGGATCTTCGAGGGTACACCGATACTCGATCTGGATTACAAGGAAGACAGCGGCGCCGAAACCGATATGAACGTAGTGATGAACGATGCCGGGGCCTTCATCGAAATACAGGGGACCGCCGAAGGCCACGCATTCAGAAAGGACGAACTCGATTCGATGTTGCAACTGGCCGATCGGGGTATCCGTCGCATCATGGCCAAGCAACTGGCGGCACTCGGGCGCAGCTGATGTTTGAACCGATTGTATTGGCCAGCAACAACCCGGGGAAGATCAAAGAAATACAGGCTATTTTTCGTCGATATCGAATCATTCCGCAATCCGATTTCGGTGTTCCGGAGGTCGAAGAAAACGGCACCACCTTTGCCGAAAACGCGCTGATCAAGGCCCGCAACGCGGCGCGCTGCAGCAATCTGCCCGCGATTGCCGACGATTCGGGGATCGAGGTCGATGCGTTGAACGGTGCGCCCGGTGTTCATTCCGCCCGCTACGCGGGTTCCGGAGCCAATGATCAGCAGAATCTGGAGAAGCTGCTGGACAAGATGAAACCGGTCGCCGATGGCCATCGCGGCGCACGCTTCCGATGCGTAATCGTGTATATTAAACATGCCGGGGATCCCTGCCCGCTCATCGCGGAAGGTGTGTGGGAAGGTGAAGTCTTGCGCGCGCCTCGGGGTATGAATGGCTTCGGTTACGATCCGGTGTTTTGGGTTCCGGGCTTCGGATGCTCCTCCGCGGAATTGGCCGCGCAAGAAAAAAACCGGATCAGCCACCGTGCAATCGCGTTGAACAAACTCGCCGAACGTTTGGCCGCACTTCAATCGTGAGCCTTGAGACTCCTCCGCTCGGACTGTACATTCACATTCCCTGGTGCATCCGGAAATGCCCCTATTGCGATTTCAACTCGCATGCCGCGCTCGATGAAATCCCCGAGAAAAATTATGTTCTGGCCTTGCTGCGCGACTTGGATCAGGATCTCCCGCAAACTCATAACCGCCGGCTTCAGAGCATTTTTTTCGGCGGCGGAACACCGAGCCTGTTCAGTCCGGATGCGATCCACACCCTGATCGAATCGGTCAAGGCCAGGCTCGGTTGTTCAACCGAACTGGAAGTGACGCTCGAAGCGAATCCTGGGACGCTGGAGAAATACAAGTTCAGGAGCTTCAAAGAGGCCGGAGTCAACCGTCTCTCGATTGGCGTCCAGAGTTTCCAGCCTGCCAAACTCAGGGTCCTGGGAAGGATTCATTCCCGCGTCGAGGCCATCCAAGCGGCCGAGGAGGCGCACAAAGCCGGAATCGCTAACTTCAATCTGGATTTGATGTACGGCTTGCCCGAACAGCGCAGAAGCGAAGCCGTCGATGATGTACGCCAGGCCATTGCACTGCAGCCTGCTCATATTTCCTACTACCAACTGACCATCGAAGCCCACACGACATTCTCGATATTCCCGCCGACGCTCCCGGATGAAGACGCGGTCTGGGAAATCCAATGCGAAAACCAGTCCATTCTCAAGGATCACGGTTACGGTCAATACGAAATTTCGGCCTATGCCAGGCCGGGTTTTCAATGCCGGCATAATCTCAATTACTGGACCTTCGGCGATTATCTGGGTATCGGGGCCGGAGCCCACGCAAAAATCACCGATGCGGAAACGGGCGTGATTCAGCGAACATCGAAGATCCGCCATCCCCGGAGATACATGGAAACCGCAGGCACCTTCCTGAATTACGCAACGCGGAGCCAGATCCCGACGCGGGATCGAGGCTTGGAGTTTTTGATGAACGCGCTGCGCCTGGTCTCCGGATTTGAAAAAAAGGAATTCAACCGGCGAACCGGATTGCGATTATCGGATCTTCAGCCGGCATTCACGGATTGTCTCGAGGAAAAGCTGCTGGAAGAGACTGAAACGCACGTCCGTTGCAGCGAGGCCGGCCGGGGTTTTCTTGACGCGATTTTGACGCGTTTTGTGCCTGCTCAGTACGTTGCTGTTCGGAAACGAACGAAACCCGCGTAGTGGGCGCGGCTGCCGATATCGACAGCAACTTGCTGAGACATCGAAAGAGGTTGTGCTCAGCGTCTCCTGTAAAATTTCCTGACAGTCCCGATTCAGAATTCTGGCACGCTTGAGCATTCCGCGCTACAATGAAAATGCGGTGGGGACGTAGCTCAGCTGGGAGAGCGTCGCGTTCGCAATGCGAAGGTCGGGAGTTCGATCCTCCTCGTCTCCACCATTTCTGCGATTTTTATCCCAAACAATCAAGGGGATAAAAATCGCAACTTTTACTGAAAATGGGGTGATACCCGCATGTGTCACCAAAATGTATCACATTTTCAGCAACCGAAACGGCGTCCTCTACTTCCGCTATAGGGTGCCGGTCGCCGTCAAAAAATACTTTCCTCGCCTACAATCATCGTATAACCGTTCGCTTGGCACTGCCTACCGGCAGGAAGCGAAAGTCTTTGCCGTGCTTCTGTATGCAGACATTCATACCCGATTGGAAAATGCGATGAAATTGGTCAATGAGTTTCGCGAAAAGATCAGGATCATGGAAGAATTCGCACCGCACTCTCTGTAAGGCCACCAACAAACCTTTTATATTCACCTATTTCAAAGACGCGGAAATCAGCACCGCAAGCGCCAACAAAAAGGACTTGATGAGCCTGTTGGCTTTCCAGGAAAGGCTGGACAACCTCGGACATTTCTACACCGTCTACAAGAACATCGACGAGATGTTATTGAAGTTTGACCGCCAACTCGACAAATTGGCCGCGAACGGATTCATCGAACTCAAACCGGATCGAAACGATGCAGAATCATCCGGTGCGACCCGCCAGCAGGCCAAACTCACAGGCGCCGGCGCGATCGTTCAAGGATCGGGAACCGCGGTCGGCGCGGGCGGTGTCTACGTCGGCGGCAAGAACACCGGAGACATCAACACCGGCACGCGGATCGACACCCACGGCGGCGCCTACGTCGACGGCCCGGTCGAGGTCCTCAATGGTCATTTCATCGGACGGGATTTTATTCAGCCGGTCCCCAATGTCATCCAGGGAGGCGAGGACCCGGAGGAGGCCAAATCGGTCATCGCATCGTATCTGCATGCGCTCGCCGCCGACCTGTGGAATTTCATCGCGCGCTATCCGGTCACGGTCGCCCAGTTCAAGGTCTTCGTGGATGCGACCGGGTTTAGGATCGGAGAGGACCATGCATTGCTCGACCCGGACAGCCGGCCGGTGCGTTACGTGAGTTGGAACGAGGCGCTCGCGTATTGCGGTTGGCTCAACGAGGTTTTGAAGACTTCGCCGGGCGTGGCATCCTCCAATATTTCGCGGCGGGTGCAGAGCGACAAATGGCGTGTCGATTTGCCGAGCGAACTGGAATGGGAAAAGGCCGCGCACGACCCGAAGCACATCATCTGGGGCCTGCAAGTCTTCGCGGCTTGAGTCATCCGGATCATACGGATACCTGAAATCGGGTTCACTCCAATTTTTTCCCCACAGAATCGTAGGTCGGGTTAGCGCAGCGTAACCCGACGAATGGCTCACGATGCGTCCCCAAACCCATCTTGATTATTCATGCCCCCACCCTCGAAATTCATTTTAATCCGTTCCCAATCCGCAGGATGGATACCCGCCTTGCGCGGTTCATACCCAATTCTCGACTCGCAATTTCGGCACGCGCAAGAATTCCGATTGATCGTTCGTGACCAATATCGTACCCAATGCCAAAGCATGGGCGGCGATCAAGGTGTCGAGTGAGCCGATCGGTTGGCCGCGCCGCTCCAGCTCGGCGCGAATATCGCCATAATGCCGCCAAGCGTCGGATCCGAAAGGGACAATTTCCAAGGGGGCGAAAAATTTTTCGAGGGCCAGACGGTTTCTGGCCGAACCGCTCTTGGCGACACCGTATGCGAGTTCCGCGGCCGTGATGGCCGAAATGCCGATATCAGCGATGGCTTCGCACCGGAAACGGGCCAACACGTGTGCCGGCCGGGCGTTGATCACGTAGATGCAAATATTGGTATCGAGCAGGAACTTCAAGGAGCCAAATCCTCGCGCGCCTGCGGGGACGGTTGCGAACGTTCCATTTGGAAGCCTGTCTCGAACTCGCCGAGGGCTTCTTCCATCAAGCCCCATGGATCGGTTTTTGGTAACAACAACACGCCGTTGCCAAACCGCTTGACGATGACTTCCCGGCCCTCGAATCGATAAGCCTTGGGCAGGCGGACGGCTTGGCTGCGGCCGGATGAAAACAGTTTTGCAGTATCCATGATGGGGTTCCTGGCGAATGATAGATATCTATGATAAGTACCGTCGCTATAAAACGCAAGGCCGGTAGTGGAAGGATCCGCGGCACCGCGACCTCATAACCGGTGTTGTCGAGAACGGTCCGCAAACCGGGATCGCCTCAATGATCCAATCCCATGGAATTCCAAGAACGAGAACTGCGGATGAGCGCGCAGACTGACTCAAGACAAACGACAGCCCTATCATTAGCCCTTTCATTTTCAAAGTGATGGAAACCGATTAGCCCTTAAATTCACCATGCTGGTAGAATAGGCTTGGCCATTCGACGCCCGGCCGGAGCCGGTTGCGGAGGTTATCGGCCCCGCGGCCGGTTTCTCTTGACAGCTTCCGCTGACATTACCGGTCATTCACAATTCGTATTGAGTGCCCCCAAGCTTGATCCGCAAAATTACAACCCACCCGCGCAGCGACATACCGGACAAACCATGCTAAGGCTCGGCGAAAACCCGTGGATTCGCGACACGCTTCAAAAAACGAATGTTGAGGTTGCGATTCGTGTCGAAGACCTTTGCAAGGTGTTCGGCAAGATCAAAGCAGTCGACCACCTGTCCTTCAGCGTACCCGGCGGAACCACCTGCGCACTGCTTGGTGCCAACGGAGCCGGCAAGACCACCACGCTGTCCATGCTGCTCGGCCTGTTGCTGCCGACTTCGGGTTCGATCCGGATCCTCGGCGTGGACATGGTCCGGGACCGTTTTGATGCGCTGCCGCGCATGAATTTCACCTCTCCGTATGTGGACCTGCCGCAGCGTCTCAGTGTGTTCCAGAATCTCGACATCTACGCACGGCTCTACGGCATCCGCGGGCCGAAGCAGCGCATCCTGCAACTCGCGGAGGAGTTGCAATTGACCGGCTTCCTGAAGCGCCCCTATGGCTCGCTTTCGGCCGGTCAGCGCACCCGCGTCAGCCTCGCGAAGTCTCTGCTCAACGAACCGGAGGTGCTGTTGATGGATGAGCCCACCGCCTCCCTGGACCCGGCTTCCGCGGAAACCATCCGCGCCTATCTGCGCGAGTACCAGAAGCACAGCGGTGCCACCGTACTGCTCGCCTCGCACAACATGCAGGAGGTGGAGCGGCTGTGTGAAAATGTATTCATCATGAAGCAAGGCCGCATCGTGGACCAGGGCTCGCCCGGCTTGTTATTGGAAAAATACGGCAGGGAAACTCTGGAGCAGGTCTTTATCGATATTTCCCGGGATGAAAACCCACTCCCTTAGAATCGCCGGCGGGTTGTTCGCAAGCCTTGGCCGGATTTTCGCGCTGGTGCGCCGCTATCTTTACCTGCTGCGAAATTCCTGGCCGAGGCTGCTCGAACTGGCCTACTGGCCCGTGATCCAGGTGGTCCTGTGGGGCCTGATCGACCAATTCTTCACGGGCCACAGCGATTGGCTCGCGCAAGCCGCGGGCATGTTGATCGCCGCGGTGCTGCTGTGGGACGTGCTGTTCCGCGCTCAGCTCGGTGTCTCGATCGTGTTTTTCGAGGAAATGTACTCGCGCAACCTGGGTCACCTGTTCGTGAGTCCGCTGCGCCCGCACGAACTGGTGGCCTCGCTGCTGTTCATCAGTCTGCTGCGCACTCTGCTCGGTGTCGGAGCCGCGGCATTGCTGGCCATCGCTTTGTACCAGTTTTCCATTTTCGACCTGGGTCTGCCGCTGCTGGCCTTTTTCAGCAATCTCTTGGTGATGGGCTGGGCTATCGGAATCTTCGTCGTGGCTTTGGTGCTGCGCTACGGGCTCGGCGCCGAAGGGCTCGCCTGGGCCATTGTCTTCGCGTTCGCGCCTTTGAGCGGAATTTACTATCCGATCTCGTCGCTGCCGGCCTGGGGACAGGCCGTCGCGGCCTGGCTGCCTTCGAGCTACGTGTTTGAAGGGATGCGCGGGGTCATGCTTCGCGAAGGCTTTGCGTACGAGCTGTTCGCCGACGCCGTCCGGCTCAATGTGCTTTATCTCCTGGTCGGCGCCTTGCTGTTCCTGCTCGCCTTCAGGGCCGCACGGAGCCGCGACCTGCTGCTGCACGTCGGGGAATGATTCATGCCGGCAAACTTCGGCTACCGATTCGACACGCGTAACGATGAACAGCGCGAACACCAGATCCTGGCCGCGCTCTCGGAACTGGAAGAGAGCCGGGAAGCACTCAAGTGCGCCGCTTGCGGTACGATCATCACGTACCGGGAAGCCGGCATTCGGATGGGAGGCCAGCACGCGCGCTGGTTTACCAATCCGAGCGGCTATTCCTTTCATATAGGCTGTTTCGACACTGCTCCCGGCTGCAGACGATTCGGCGCCGAGACCGAGGAACACAGTTGGTTTCCGGGTTATGCCTGGACCATCGCCCTGTGCTCGGGCTGCGGCTTGCATCTCGGCTGGCGATTCCGATCGCAGGCAGACCAGTTTCACGGGTTGATCCTCGATCGCTTGGTTGCGACGGCCGATTAACGGTGCTTCATTTTTTCGGTTTTTTCTTGCGCAGGCGGGTCAGAGCGCTGGCTTGACACTTTTGAAATGGACTTCCTCGGTGGAACGCAGCGTACTCAGCACGCATCACGGGGTTTGTCCGAGAGGGAATCGATCAGCGAGCAATGTTCCACGGACCTCTCGCTCAAACAGCATTCGATCAGCTCGTCAAGCACGGCTTGCATCGCGGTTAGATCCCTGATCCGGGATGTGATCCGATTCCTGTTTTGTTCCGCGAGCGTTCTGACTTGTTCACATTGCCCGCCGCCGAGCAGCAACAGCTCGGAAATTTCTTTCAGTGAAAATCCAAGCTGCTGCGCACGCTTGATAAAATGGATTCGCCGGGCGGTTTCCGCGGGGTACGTTCGGAATCCAGCGTATGGCCTCGAGGGTTGGTTCAGAAGACCGATGCGCTCGTAGTAGCGAATCGTTTCTACGTTGACCCCGGCCAGTTGCGCGAGTTTGCCAATCGTGAGCGCCATGGGGTTTGAGCAGCGGTTCAAGAAATCGGACTATTCGGAGAGAATCGTCGGTTCATCGGGAATTTCAGGAATGTCCGTTATTCCCGGTATCCTGGACGCAGGAGGTTCGGGGCGTCCTGCGTTTTCGACCGGAACACGGGATGGCGGCTTGCCTTCAGCCGGGAAATTTCGATTTTCCTGCACGCTGTCGGATGGCGCGGTTCCGCGCTCGAAATCGAGCGGATGGTCCGGGGTATAACCCCAAGGTTCAGGCCCGTAGGCGTTCCGATAGACACCCTCTGGAGCCGTGCATCCGAAAATCAGAATCGAAGCCGAGCAAGCCGCCAAAAAGCGCAGCAGTCCGGTTGATCGCACCGCTTGTTTAATTCCCACCCGGTTTTCCCACCCATTTCTGCATCGCAAATACACCCCCCTCGGGATCGGCCGCGACTGCAATCGTTCCGTTTTCGAAATCGGCGCTCGGGGCAAGAATGACCCGTCCGCCGAGTTGCTCGACTCTTTCGGCCATAAGCCCGGCATCCGAAACACGGATATAGGATACCCACATCGGCCGGACATGGTCCAGGCGAATCGATGAAATTCCGGCCCTCGGATGGATTCCCGTTTTCAGAATATCGTAACCGCGGCCCGACGCTTCCCGGACCCATTCGTGCGTATAACCGGCCAACAGGGAATAAAACTCGATCGATGTATCTTTTTCGCGCGTCCAAAGTTCATCCCACATCCATTCGTTGATCGCGAGCGGGCGGTCGGGAGGGTCTCCCGACTCCGAGCGCAATAACACCAACTGAGCGTCCTCAGGGTCCGAAACGATGGCGAGCCGGCCGCGTTCGGGAATGGTTTGCGGTGCTTCATGAATCAAACCGCCGCTGGTCCGAACAAACTCCGCGTCCCGGTCGACGTCCTTCGTCGACAGGGACGCGAGCCATCGACTTTTATGGTTTTGGTTTTCCGAGGCTTGCACGGAAACGATTCCGCCGATGGGTCTCGCATGATTGAAAATGACGATATAGTCCGGGTCCTCGCCGGCCGCGAAGGTCCAGCCGAACAAACCTGCATAGAAGCGCTTCGCGGAGGGGACATCGGTTGTCAACAGATCATGCCAGACGAATTTTCCGATCTGATGATGATGCGTCGGGGTTTGACTCACGGGTGGTATCCGTGTCACTCCGGAGCCCCTACAGCCCGCGAATCCGAGCACGGCGATCAACACGATGAACGGACCGACAGAGCGCACGGGAAGCCGGGTCAACGACTCCGGTTGCTGATGCAGATCATGGTGGCTTATCATCGAAAACGCTTTCCTCCCCGGAAACGGAATTCACTCCAGCAATCCGAGCCGCGCCGGAATTCCGGCAATGTTACCAAAACACCGGGGCGATACCAGTACGGCAAAACCGCTCGGATGAATGCTATTGACCCCACCCGCGGAGAAGACTACTCTTTGCATTCGCGAAAACCAACCGCACCATCATTCGATTGTCGTAGGAAGAAATCTTGAATTCGTCCCTGCCCGATTCAATGACTGTTATCGAGATCGCCAAGACCGGCGACCCCGATGTGCTTAGCCCGGTCCAGCGTCCTCTCCCGCAACCCGGTTGCGACGAAGTTCTGATCAAGGTCTCGGCGGCCGGGGTCAATCGGCCCGATGTGATGCAACGCAAGGGCCTGTACCCGCCGCCGCCGGGCGCATCCGATATTCCCGGGCTGGAAATTGCCGGGGCCATCGTCAGTCTCGGCAGCGACGTCAAAAACCTTTTCGTGGGGGACGAGGTTTGCGTGCTGGTTACCGGCGGCGGATACGCGGAATATTGTCTTGCACCCGCGGCACTCTGTCTACCGATCCCGCGCGGTCTTTCGCACATTCAGGCGGCCGCGCTGCCGGAAGCTTTTTACACGGTGTGGACCAACGTCTTCGAGCGGGGTGCGCTGGTCCGGGGAGAGCGATTCCTGGTCCATGGAGGCAGCAGCGGAATCGGCACGACCGCGATCCAGATGGCCGCTGCATTTGGCGCAACCGTATTCACAACTGCCGGAAGCGATGAGAAATGCGAATTCTGCCGCCATCTCGGCGCAGGCGTCGCAATCAATTATACCGAACAGGATTTTGTCGAAGTGGTTCAATCCGAGACCGGAAACGCAGGCGTCAATTTAATCCTGGATATCGTCGGCGGCGACTACCTGAACCGTAATCTGTCCTGCCTGGCCGCGGATGGAAGACTGGTGCAAATCGCACTGCTGAAGGGTCCGAAAACCGTGATCAATCTACTGCCGATCATGTTGAAAAAACTGACCTTGACCGGTTCGACGCTGAGACCCCGAAGCGTTGCCGAAAAAGCGCGTCTCGCCGAATCCCTGCATACCCAAGTGTGGCCCCTGCTGGAAGCCGGAACCGTACGGCCCATCATTCACACAACCTTCCCCCTGAAGGAAGCCGCGAAAGCCCACGAACTGATGGAGAGCAGCGCGCATATCGGGAAAATTGTGCTCACGGTTTGACGGTAGTTTTCTTCAACTGCCGGAAGCGGCGCGGGAGAGTTCTGTTTTTTTAAAGTAACTCACCGATTTCAGGATGCTCGGAAAGCAGGTTTTGGCGGAATTCTTCGATGGCCTCTTCGCGATTTCTATCACATCGAGCGATGCTGACCGGTACCTCGCCGATCACCGTGCCCGGCGCGTACGACAGGAACACGAGGCGATCGGCCAGCATGATGGCTTCACGAACATTGTGGGTTACAAAGAGCACCGTATGCGGACGTTTATTCCAGACTTCCGCGAGCAGGGTGCGGACTTTGCGCGCGGTCGGGGCGTCCAAGGATACGAAGGGCTCGTCCATCAGCAAGAGGTCCGGGCGGATCACGAATGCGCGGGCCAGCGCGACCCGCCGGCTCATTCCGAGTGAAAGTCTTTCGGGATAAACCTGTTGCACGTGTTCGAGACCCAGTGCCGATAGCAATTCGTCGATGGCTTCATGAGGCCGGCCTGGTTGAAGCGCGAATTCGACGTTCTGCCGCACGGTTCGCCACGGCAGAAGCCGGGGCTCCTGGAATACGTAGCCGATCAGGGGTCGCTTATGCTGCGCGCCGATTGCGATGCGACCCTCGAAGTGGCGATCCAGGCCCGCGACAATATTCAGTAAGGTGGTTTTTCCGCACCCCGAGGGGCCTACCAGACAGGAAAATTCACCGCTCGCCACCGAAAATTCGAGATCCTTGATTGCCAGATGTTTTTTTGCTTTTCCCTCGGCCTTGAACAACTTTGACCGGACGTCGATCCGGATGCCGGTCATCGGCGCCACCTTCTTGCGTGTTTGTCGAGCGGCTTCAGAATCAACAGCTCGATCAGTTGAATGATCACGATGAAAGTAATCGTATAAGCCAGAATACTCGCGACATCAAATAGCTGAAAATACAGATGCAGCTGGTACCCCATCCCGTTGCTGCGGCCGAGCATTTCCACGACGAGTATGATTTTCCAGATCAGCGCAAGCCCGGTTCGGGCCGCGGTCATCACGAAGGGATACAATTGCGGCCAGATGACATGCCTGAACGTTTTATAGCGGGAAATGTTGTAGCTTTGCGCCATCTCCAATAGATTGCGATCGAGCACCCGGGTCCCTTCGCGAATCGTAACGACGACATTGGGAAGCTTGTTGACCACGACGGCAAGAATTGCTGCGCTCTCGACCAGACCGAACCAGACGAAGCACAGGATAATAGTGACCAGGGCCGGAATATTCAGCAGTACGATGATCCAGCTGTCGAAGAATTGATCCAGCGTCCGGTGACGCCCGAGTAGGATTCCGAGCGCGGACCCGAGCAGCATCGCGAGAAAAAAACTCGCCGTGAGACGGGCTAGGGTAACACCGAGGTTGTATGGCAGATCACCCGAAACGGTTGCATCGAGCAAGACCTGAATCACTTTGATCGGTGCTGGCAAAAGCGACGATTGCAGCACCGTCGCGGTGATTTGCCAGAGCGCAATCAGGCAGATCAGGGAAACAAGGGGCAGAAGCCGCTGGAATGCCATGGTACTCGAAAGGAACTGCTTGCCTGACGGAGGTTGCGCGATGATACAAGCGCTTCGTGAACTCCGGGCACTTCCCGGATTGAAGCCTCAGTCATTCCAGAAGGTGCCTCCGGCGAGTGCGGGGGAGGAACCGGTGAGCCGTGTCCCGGCGATCTCGTGAAGCAGACCGAACACGGTGGCGACCAAGGCTCTGTGGTGATCGTTCCATTGTTTGATCCGTCCCGCGCAGTATTTTACTCGCAACAAATTCCGGGTATTCGGATCATCCGCCTGGGTTAGCGGGCCTATAGCCGCCCAGGCCGGATCGGATTCACACAGCAAATCCTTGGCTTCGCGTGCCGCTGCCAAAAAACCCCGGACCAATTGACGATTGCGGCGGGCCCACTCGTCTCTGAATACGTACCCCAGGGTTGGCAGAGGTTGATCGATGCCGAGCCCTGCGAGAATCGATTCGCCATTCAATACTTCCCGGAATCCCATCGTTTCAAGCCGCGCGGCGTAATGCCAATAAGTCAGTACCGCGTCGAGATTGTTCTGAAGCAATTCGTGGTTCAACA
>JAKEEL010000110.1 GCA_022616595.1 Methylococcaceae bacterium | reverse complement strand
GACCACGTCCGGTAGACGATCGAATGCTGCGACATTCCTTCAGAACCGAACAGCTTCGATTGAAATCCTCTCCGCTCTATTCGACAATAGCCGCCCGGCCCCGATTTCCAACCGCTCGAACACTCAAGTCATGGCTTTTGCGACAGACCTTCACGAAAATCCCGATGCAATGGTGTCCAGGTCGGTGTCCTCGCTCGGCCCCCACGGTTTTCACCGCATCCATTATACCGAGTGGGGTGGTCCGGGAAATCCGGAGGTCATCGTCTGTGTGCATGGACTGACCCGCAATTGCCGGGATTTCGATGACCTGGCCGCGGCGCTCTCGAAAACCCACCGCGTGGTGTGTCCGGATATGCCGGGGCGCGGCAGGAGTGAATGGCTGCCATTCAAGGAAGATTACAATACCGCGACTTATATGGCCGACATCGCGGTCCTGGTCGGACGTCTGAATGTCGAGGAAATCGGCTGGGTCGGAACCTCGATGGGAGGTCTGATCGGAATGTTGCTCGCCGCAAAGCCCGGTTCTCCGATCAAGCGCATGCTGCTGAACGACATCGGCCCCGACATCAGTCAGGATGCCCAAGAACGGATCGTCCAATACCTGGGCGGGAATCCGGTTTTTCAGAACGTTGCGAGCGCCGAGCGGTATTTTCGAACCATCCACGCGCCGTTCGGCCCGCTCAGCGGCGCGCAATGGAAACGGCTGACGTTGAACAGTATCAAACCCTGTGCCGATGGAGGCTATGTGCTGCATTACGACCCCGGCATCGCCGAACCCTTCAAAACCTCCCGGAAATCCGCGGGTTCCCTGTGGGAAGTCTGGGACGATATCGGTTGCCCGGTGCAGATATTCCGCGGCTCCGAATCCGATCTTTTGTCTGCACAGACCGCCGCGGCCATGCTCAAACGGGGGCCTGCCTCCCGACTGACCGAATTTCCGGGTATCGGCCACGCGCCGTCCTTGATGGCCGAGGAGCAGATCGAGCAGGTTGTATCCTGGTTTTCTGAATGATCGTCGAGCGGTCGGGCATACGCGATCCGGTCTCCAGGGCCCGGACTTGTCATGCAATTCCAGGGAACCGATTGGAATTAGTTGTTAAGATACGCGGTCTCAGATGGACCGTCCGATACCGAAAGGGGGACAGATCATGAATCTCAAACAAATCGATTGGCAACTGGGTTTCGAGCGAACTGTGGCCGGGACGCGCTGGGCTCTGCGCTGGCTGGATAAGCTCAAGTCGGCCGACTTCCTGGCTGCGTTGGCCTTAAGGCTTTATTTGGCGCCTGTACTTTGGATGGCCGGTTCGAAGAAGTTTCTGAATTTTACCGAAACCGCGGCATGGTTCGGTAATGCAGAATGGGGTTTGGATTTGCCGATGCCGTATTTGCTGGTGTTCCTGGTTGCTTTGGTGGAAGTCCTGGGCGCGTTGTTTTTATTGTTCGGTTTCGGTGTCCGATTGATTTCGATCCCGTTGATGATTGTAATGGTTGTCGCGGCGGTTTCGGCGCATCTGAAAAACGGTTGGTTGGCGATCGCGACAGCCTCGGGATTTTTTGCGAGCGAACGAACCATCGGCGCGATCGAGCGTTTGGAGCGCGCAAAATCGATACTTCAGCAACACGGCCATTATGAATGGCTGACGGAAAATGGTGACTTTGTGGTGTTGAACAACGGTATCGAATTTGCCGCGACCTATTTCATTATGTTGCTGGTTTTGTTTTTTACAGGTGCCGGACGCTATGTTAGCGTTGATTACTGGCTCGCGACAAAATATTCCGGGGAACAGGGTTATCGTATCCATTAAGATCCTTCGTTTTTGGAACATGCCGATCGGGACTCCGTGATCCGCGCTGTTCCGCTTGCAGCGCAATCGACCAGGCGTTTCGTGCAATGCGAAGATCTGGTCCTGTTCCCGGCCGGCGGTCACCCGAACGCGGTCCACGGCGCCGGCTTGTCCATCGATGGGGGTTGGACCTAAAAATGACTGGAACCAAGCAATATAAGGTCGAAGCCGGGCATCGACGATCGACCAAGGACGGCAGCGGAAAAAAACCGAAAACCATCAATCTGGCTCTGCAGGGCGGAGGGGCGCACGGGGCCTTCAGCTGGGGTGTCGTGGACAAGTTGTTGGAAGACGGAAGAATCCGCATCGAAGCAGTCAGCGGAACCAGTGCCGGCGCGATGAACGCCGTGGTTCTGGCCGACGGTCTCGCCGCGGACGGGAGCGAAGGCGCACGCGAAGCGCTGCATCAATTTTGGAAAGCGGTGAATAATGCGGCAAGTTTGAGCCCGGTGCAGCGATCTCCACTGGACCTGTTGACCGGCAACTGGAACCTGGACTATTCGCCTGGCTATCTGTTTTTCGACATATTGAGCCGAATCGCTTCGCCCTATGAATTGAATCCGCTGAACATCAATCCCTTGCGAGAATTGTTGATCCGGCAGGTCGATTTCGAACGGGTTCGGAATTTCTCCGGCATCAAACTGTTCATCTCGGCAACCCATGTACGCACCGGACGGATCAGAGTCTTCGAGAAGGAATCGCTTGCGCCGGAACATGTGATGGCTTCCGCGTGCGTTCCTTTTGTCTTCCACGCGGTCGAAATTGACGGGGAATCCTACTGGGACGGCGCCTACATGGGCAATCCGGCTTTGTTTCCGTTCATTCGCCGCTCGGAAGCCCGCGATATCGTCATCGTCCAGATCAATCCGCTGGAACGCGGCGAATCGCCCAGGACGGCAAGGGATATTCTGGATCGCATCAACGAAATTACCTTCAACGCGAGCCTCGTCAAGGAATTCCGTGCAATCGACTTCGTGACCCGGCTGCTGGATGAGGGAAGCCTGGATGAAAAGCGCTACAAACGACTCTTCATCCACATCATCGCGGCCGAAAGCGAGATGGGACCGCTCGGAGTTTCAAGCAAACTGAACGCGGAATGGTCCTTTCTCAAGCATCTGAGAGACCTGGGAAGGAGAGCCGCCGAACACTGGCTCGACCGGAATTTCTCCGGACTGGGCGAGCGCTCGACCGTAGACCTAAGGTCCTTGTACCACGGCAATTCCTGACCGACCTGCTGCCCCATCACTCGCTCGGAACGTATGCCGGCCGGGCCCACCCGGAACGTAGGATGAACCGACGCAGGAGGCGCATCGATCCCGGTCGATGCCGGACATCCCTCTTTCTGCACCCTGCGAGCGGTCTCCCCGCGTCGGATTCTCAACTACAATAGCGCCGCACCACCCGGCACACCGAGCCTGTCAGCCGGCTCAGGTCGTCGCGTTCAATAATAAAGGGCGGCATCAGATAGATCAGTTTGCCGAACGGCCGGACCCACACGCCGTCCTCGACGAACTCCCGGATCAGGATTTTCAGATCGACCGCGCGGGTCAATTCGACCACGCCGATCGCGCCGAGAACGCGCACGTCTTCGACCTGCGATAAACCGGTACAAGGCCCTAGACCTTCTTCCAGACCGGCCTGGATTCTTCGCACATTCTCCTGCCAGTCCGAGTCCAGCAGCAGTTTCAGACTCGCGGCCCCGGCCGCGCAGGCCAGCGGGTTCGCCATGAACGTGGGACCGTGCATGAAAACGCCGGGCTCTCCGCGGTCGATGGTCCGGCTGATGCGTCGAGTACACAGAGTGGCCGCAAGCGGCAGATAACCTGCGGTCAGGGCTTTTCCGATACACAGGATATCCGGTGCGATGCCAGCGTGCTCGCAGGCGAACAAGCGGCCGGTGCGTCCGAAGCCGGTCGCGATTTCATCCAGGATCAATAGTACATCGTGGCGGTCGCAAAGGCCGCGCAGATGTTTCAG
>JAKEEL010000109.1 GCA_022616595.1 Methylococcaceae bacterium | reverse complement strand
GGATGCCGTGATCCTCCAAAATGCGCGCGATCCGCCGCGCGGCGCTTTCGTCCGAAGGCAGGAACGCGAGTACGATCGCTTCTCCCGCTGCGGTTTTCGGGCCCGGACCTCCGCCGTCCGTTTTCACCGTGAAGCGAAAACTCTCCCCTTTCAACGTCTGCAAGGTCAAGGCTTTCAGATTGCTGGCGACCCCAACCCGGCGTCCCGGCCAGAACCCTTCCAACCTGGGCTCCCGATCATCCTCGGTCACCCTGATCGGCGTAGGCAGCGGAAGCGACAGTTTGATCTCGTGATACGGTAGATCGTCTTTTTCCTTCAAACATTCCAGGACGCCCGGACGCAGCCGCAGGTAAAGGCTTTGTCCGCCGGAATCCGGCAGGGCCTGCATCAGCCAGCCGGGCATCGGACCCGGATTCGAGTCCCGCTGCAACTACTGTCCGGTCGAACCCAGGGCCGCGGCGATATATTGCTGAAGCCAGCCAAGCTCCGGAAAGTGCTCGGGTTTCGCCGCGAGACCCGGCAGCGCGCCTTTGATCCACCGCGCCCACTCGCGCCGTTCGTGATCGTCCGTCGTTTCTTCGAGCGTTTTGAGGATGCGCCGGAATCCTTTCCGCACGGTCGCTTGGTCTTCGTTCCACACGGCCAACCGGATTTGTTGTTCGACAATGTCGGGTTCGCACCAGTGATGGGTATGTTGTTCGACGAAATTCAAGGCATCCCGATAGCGCGCCTAGTCTTTCTTCAGTCGTTTCACCATTTCCCTTGCAATGCCGTCCCACATCACGCAGGCCTGTACATTTTGGCTTCGCATCATGGGCGAAAACCAGATTTCGGTTTCGATGCTCACATCGCTTTGCGGCAAAACCCGTAAGCGAGCGTTGCGCAGCAAATGCGGTTCGATCCGAATCGCCAATGCCAGCAATTCAAGCAATGGGTATAGCCCCGACTCCTCGGCCAGGCGATCGACATATCGAAGCGGATCGATTTCAGGCGCCTGTGCATTGAAATCCGGCTGATTCATCTCAAATCACTGAGTTTCCGCCATGAGGCGTGTAACTGCAGTCGCCGTAGTGAGCGGGTTCCAGGGAACAATCTTAATGCGCTGCGATAGAAACCTTAGATCCTGCCGGAACGGGTTGGCCGGAACCACAGCAATCACCGGTACATCGTTAGCATGACAGAACTCCGCGAATCGCAGCCAGCCAGCTTCCGCGAGCTTGATGTCGCCAGAATCGCCCGCGAGTTGTCCAAGATCGCTCGCGACGACGACAGGCTTTCCAGGAACCGGGCTCCAACCCTGCGTTTTTCCGTCCTGACGCCGAAAAGCATTCACCGGATCGCGTTTGAAAGTAAAAACCGGGCAGGAATCATCATCGAGCAGGCGATGAAACTGGCTTTTCAGCTCCCGCATATCGGGCCATAAGGGTATCAACGAGTCGCTGAAATCCAGCAACAACTGACAACCATTCCGGGTATTCCGCTGATCCAGTC
This sequence comes from Methylococcaceae bacterium, assembly GCA_022616595.1. Lineage (GTDB taxonomy): Bacteria > Pseudomonadota > Gammaproteobacteria > Methylococcales > UBA1147 > UBA1147. The sequence continues at coordinate 2,006 of JAKEEL010000109.1, read as the reverse complement.
TCGGAATTTTTCGAAGCGGTTTTTGCTTGATCACATGCTGGATGATCCTGGATACATCGGGCTTTGCGCTAGGCAGTACCCGGGAAACGACCGGCAGCAGGATGCCGCGTGCCTTATTCGTCGAAAATAGCGGCTGTCTTGGCAAAGATGGCGTAGTCGGCCGTTTGTATGGACCCAATCGCGCGTCCGGCCAGGGAATGGATCGTTCCGAAGCAACCGGCACGGGTTCCATCGGCTCGGCGATCAATTCCAGAATCTTGCCTCGGTCGTCCGGCGGAACTTCAGGTGCCGGCGGCATGCGGGGTTGTGGCTGGAAGTCCGGTATTTTCAGGTCCGGTTGTTCCGGAATGAAGGGTCTTTGCGCGGAGCCGGCAATTTGAGGATTCCGATAATGCGACAGATTCGATTCATCCAGCGGCTTTACGCCGAAGCCCAGACAATGAGCCATTTGCAGCATGTGCTGTTCGCTTTCAGGGTTGAGCTCGATCGCGGCCGTGATCAAATCCCCGAGTTCGATTTCGCTCCTGCGGATTCGCAAGCGACCCTCGTTCATTATCTTTTCAATATTTGATCAACGTCGCATCGATGATTTGTTGCCATCGGTCATGACCGGGCGAAAAACCGAGCCGCGCGCTCGCGTTCACCGCATCCAGGAATTCGCTGGTGCCGGGCAGGCGTTGTTGCTTCTGTTTCGCCTGGAAATATTTTTCGGCGAAAATTCTCGCAAGTTCCCGCAAGGTTTCTTCCGCGAGGTTGTTCGTTTCAGAATCGCTATCATGTATTCGAGCGATCCGGACCATTTTGTCGGCCAGTTTGGGTATTTTGTCGTCTTCGTCGGATTCTTCGAGGTCGAGGACGACACAGCGGCGGATTACCGCGCGCGGCAGGTCGCGTTCCTGATTGGTGGTCATCACGATCAGAAGTTCGAGGTCGTCGGGCGCGTAGATTCGTTCGCTGACCGGGGGCTTGAAGCTTCGATTATCCAAGGGCTCCAACAGGTCATTGGGGAGATCCGGTTCCGCCTTGTCGATTTCGTCCAGCAATATCACGACGCCTGATTTCGATCCGGACCGCCCCTTCAATCTTGTTTCTTCGAAGTCTTTTTCCAGTTTCCTGAATTCTTCTTCGCTGCCGCCTCGCCTCTCGGCCGATTCCGGGTCGAATGCCCACCAGAACAATCCCGGTTTCTGATAGGCCCAATCGGGACGCAGTGGGGAGGGTTGTTCCTGCGCGTGGCTAAGACGCCTCATTTGGTCGATATCACCGGTCAGATCCTCCAACTGGCTTCTGGAGGTCAGCGTGTGGTTCATAAACTCGAAATCGAGAATGTCCGCCATGACCGGTGCGAGACTTGACTTCCCGCTGCCCGGTGGACCGCTGATCAATAAAGGACGTTTGGTCACCAATGCCACATCCACGGCGATCGCGATTTTGTCAGAAAATATATAAGGCGGAATTTGCGTTTCCGGCCGGCCCGGTTCACCTTTTTTCCCCGGCCAGATTCCTGTTTCAGGGAGTCGAAATTTTGGTTTGTAATCCATGCATGCGGCTCATATTGTGAGGATCAGATTCTTAACCACCGTGTATCGGGCGAGTTGCTGCTTTTCCACATTATTTGCCAGTTTCGGCTCGATATATTTAGAGTATTCGGAAAAATCCTCGCAATCGCCCTGTACCGCGAGTAACAACTTCACCTTGCTGTGAAACGCTTTAAGGTTTTGCAATAGATCCGAGTCTGGAAAGAGATCGGGATTTTCATTTTCTTTTAAACAAAAGACAATGAATATCGGAGGATCATATTCGTCGATAGTCAGTTCCAATAATTCCAGATCCGGCTCGACATCGGGATGAAATAACTCCGGACACAAATATTCCCAGAGTAGAGTTTGAAGGTCAGCCAATGTCCGGATGTGCCCCGCGGGCGGCAAGAAAATTCGTTTCGGATAAGGCCAGCTTCGCCGAAGATAGCAGGGTCCCGTAAACTGCGGAACATATTGTCCGTGAAT
>JAKEEL010000014.1 GCA_022616595.1 Methylococcaceae bacterium | reverse complement strand
TGCTGATAACTGATTCTGTGTGCTTTCTCATGGTAGTTATGATACTACTTTTTGTGCGCTTTCCGTCAACGGATGAAGCTTGGCCGGCGGGTGGCGTCAAACAGGCGCATAAATTGCGATTCGTCTGGTCCAATTCATGTGGGAAGCTCAAGAAATTGGCGGTGCCGTGCCCATCGCACCTTTCCCTGGTGTTCCTGCGCGCCCATTTATTCGGCAGCCTTTTCCTTTCTTTGGTTCTGATCCGGAGCGTTTTGCTCAATCTATACGAACTGCGGTACACTACCGAACCAAATTGGTTTTTCTACGATGCCGCGGGTTTTTCTTGACGGCTTTCTGCGAATTCTCGTCCTCGCTCCTCCTGTCTACAATAGACCGACGATCATGGCTCACAACTTTGCCATCACTGTCAACGAATGGTGCATTTGGCATTGGACACCATCCCCTGCGTTCAACACCAATTCTTCTATAAAGCCCGTATCGAAACTTATTCACTTTCTACGTAATGTACCGGATGCCGGATTTGTTGCGGGCCTGATCATTAGCGACCAGGCACTGTTGCCAAATATTTTGTCGAGAATAGCGAGATTAACAGTAGATCACGCGTCGGATTCTTTGAAAGGCAATAATTTCTCTTTTGCGCAGCTTGAGAAGTTACGTAATAAGGAAAGCAGCGAATTTGAGCTAGCATCTCAGCTTAGGCACGCAAGATCAATAATAGATACCGCATGGCCCGCAAGGGATTACAGAACCATTGTAAAAGTATTGGAGCCCTTGGAGAAGCACTTATCGCCAGCATAAAAAAAACGACTGGAGTACTCGCGGAACCATCTTTCTCATCCGTGATATATAAACTTATACACAACCATCCAATCAATCACGCAAAGGGCACGAAGAAAAATTCGCCCGCTTCGTGGCCGGTGTGGCGGATCGGTCCGTATTGCGGAGATTGCTCGAAACCCACGCGTTTCGCGCTTTTCTTAACGGTCCCCGAAATTTGTCGGTACAAGGCCTGTCCTTCGAGGATGTCGCTGTTGCGGTTCAGTGCATTGATAAAGGCCTTGGCAAAGATCGAGTGTCCCTCGGCTCCGCTGTCGAGTACCGGTTTGATGCCTCCGGAGGTCAGTACCGTCCGCGATTTGGCGAGCACCATGGTCTGTAGCCATTCGAGTTTCTTCTGAACGGACATTCCGGCGTCGAGACGCGCGAGCGAGGTTCGGGTCATCGCGCCTGAATAGCAGGAATCGGCCACGATCATGATATGCTGGACCGACATCGTGTTAATGATATCGGTGATCGCAGAGGTCGAAATCCAATTCGCGTTGTTGTCGGTTTCGGCATCGACCGGCAGCCATTGGCCGCGCTGGTTGACCTTGTCAATTTCTCCATGGCCCGCGTAATAAATCAGAAGATTGGTCTCCTCGGTCAATTCGCCGCGCAGCTTGTTCAGCGCGGACAGGATATCGTAACGATTCGCATTGGCGAGCACGGTGGTTTTGAATTTGTATTTCTTTCTCAAGATGCCATCGATCTCCCGGACATCGTCGATCGGAGTATCGAGCGTCGGCAGATTTGCATACTTCTCGTTGCCGATCAGAAGCGCATGATAGGAACCGAAATTAATATTCGATGCCAACTCGCGGAGATTCTCTTGAGGCTGATCGGGGGGTTCGTCTTTGGATTTGGGGGCGGCTCCTGGAATCATGATGAAATCCAGCGTGGCCCGGCTTCCATTTTTGTCGATCAGGGTGATATTGACCGGAGTTTCCGGTTTCGCGAGTCGGATCGTAGTCTTGAATAAACCGGAATCGTCGAGGCTTTCGGGAGCTTGGTCGTTGATCAGGAAGGACAGAATGCCCGCCGCGGCTTCGGCTCGTCCGACGATTCCCCGGGTCGGCACGGCCGCACGCAGTTTGACCGCAAGCGCGTTGCGCCCGCGGGTTTTGACGTCGGTCAAGGCCGGATCCAGCAATACGATTTTCGGAAGGGTATCGGCCTTCGGCGCAGAAGCTGCCCCGGTCGCCGTTTTGTTCTCTTCGTGGTCGCGAATCTTCGCCTTGAGCGCTTCGAGTTCCTGATTCTTTTCATTCAACAAGCGGGTGGTTTGCGCCTGTTCTTCCGTGAGGTCGCGCTGCAATTTTTTAACCTCCTCGTTGTTAGCGGCAGTGGACTGCTTCTTCAGCTCGGATTGAGTCTTTTCGAGGCGCTGTTTGAGATCCTTGAGTTCCGTATCGGTCTTTGCCAGCCGTTCGTCCAGTTGTTCGCGTTCCTGAATGTTTTTATTCAAGGAGCGTTCGTAGGATTCCGATCGTTGTTCCGCCTCGCTGAGTCTGGCCGTGAGCAGTCCTTTCTCCTCCTTATTCCGATTCTCCATTTCCGTCAGAAGGGCTCTTTGCTGAAGAACTTCGGACTGTTTTTTGTCGAGATCCTCTTGGTATTGCCGGATTTCCAGTTCCGGATTCGAGCCGGCCGGCTTGCTTTGGACCGATGCGAGTTTTTTATGTGCCGTATCCAGTTCATCGAGCGTTTTGTTGAGTTGTGCCCGCAGCTGGTTTTCCTGTTTGGCTAGTTTTGCTTCCAATGCGCGCATTTCTTCGTCGCGCCGTTTCTTTTCCTCGCTGGCTTGCTGCACTTCAAGGTCGGCGGCTGTGGCTTCGACGTTTCGACTCTGCTCGATCTGTTGTTCGTAGGCCGCGGCCTTCGATTCGGCGGATTCAAGCTTGGAGGTCAGGGTACTGGTTTCATTTTGAAACTTTTGCTCCAAGGACTTGACCCTTGCCCGTTCCTGCAACACCTCGGCCTGGGCTTTTTCAAGCTGTTGTCGTTGTTCTTCCAGGCCGCGGTTCGATTGTGGACTTCCGGACGGCTGCGATTCCAGGGCCTTGGTTTTACGGCGTGCTTTTTCGAGCTCGTCGAGCGCCTGATTGAGCCGATTCCTTTCCTTGCGCAGCTGAGATTCATATTGCGCCAGCTTTTTGCGCAGGGCTTCGCTTTCCGAGCGGCTGTTCTCGAAGTCTTGTTGAAGCGCTTCGATCTGTTTCCGCGCGGCGCCCATGCGTTCCTGCGTTTCGACTTCGACCGTTGATTCAAAGGTCAGATCGTCGCCGGTCAGTCCGGATGCGCTCCGATAGTAGTTCAGCGCGGTCGCGACGTCCTGATCGACGCCCAAGCCTTTTTCGTACAAGTAGCCCAGATTGATCGCTGCTCTCGAAGAACCCTGATCGGCGGCTTTGCGATACCAGGCCGCCGCCTTCGGATAATCCGGCGCGACTCCGAGGCCTTTATCATAGATTTCACCGACATAGGTCTGCGCTTCGGGATCCCCCTGTTCGGCCAGCGGTAACCAGACATTGAGTGCCGTTTGGTAACTCGCCCGGTTATACGCGACAAATTCTCCGCCGCGCAAGCCGCAATCGAAGGCAGTCGTTTTGACTGCCCGGCGCGGAGCGATATAGCTGAAACTTTGGCCGATTTGTCTGACCTGGCCGGGCAACAGGCAATCCACCACGAAAAAATCTTCCGGATTTCGTGAGTTGATCGGAGCTGTCGCAGCGGCATTCTGGACCGGATTCGACGCACAGCCGGATCCCAGCAGCAAGACCCCGGTAATGAAGGCCGAATAAAACGTTACAATAATTCCTTGGTAGGCCGGTATGCGGAAAGTACTTTGAGGTTTGGGCGGGCGAGATGTTCTTTTCATGGTATCGGCAACGTGCAAGTTCAGTTGAAACCCATCCGGATCAGACCCTCGGAAAACGCAATGCAACCTTCCGATTGTAGGGTGCGCCGTGCGCACCATGCACCCCCGAACTCACCCGGAAGCTGCAAATGGTGCTCGGCGCCCCTACCCGCGAAGGTCATTCGGTATTCCTTGATCCACCTTTAGATAGAAAAAAGCTCCTTCAAGTTTCATGTTGAATCATTTCACACATCAATCCCGTTTTTCAATAAATCCCCAAACCGCGATCGGACTCTGTCTGTTCAGTGATGCTATCGGGGATCGAACGGGTTCGGTATTTTCCTTGCGCTTTCAGTTCCGCCTGAAATTGTTTCAAGCCTGGGTGATTCGGCTTGAAGGACAGGCATAGTTCGATCAATTCACCGGCCCGCTGCAATTCCGCGTTTTCCCATTCGTTACGGGCCTCCTGTTCGCAAACACGCAAGGCTTCGGCGATTCCCGAGCGCGCTTCGGGTGATTCCGGATCCAGGTCCAGGATGGTCTGGTAAGCGTCCAGCGCGCTGCTTCCGGGAGGCTCGATAATGCGCCCGATTGCAGCATGACTTTCGGCGATTTTTAATATCCGCTCGATTTTTCGCTGGGTCTCGGGAGTTGGCGGAGGTCCCTTTCGTTCG
>JAKEEL010000108.1 GCA_022616595.1 Methylococcaceae bacterium | reverse complement strand
CCGTGAGTACTCCGCGCGCCTCCGGATAGGAGACCCGGATCTCGACGCCTTTGAGCCGGTTCAGCGCTTTTTCGATTCCGGCCGCGCAGTTCGGGCAGGTCATTCCATCTATTCTAATTGCTTTTGTCCACATGGATGGCTCCGATGTTTTTGATTGCATGGACGCTTTCCAGGCCCAGGTCTTTCTTGTCGCTACTCCGGTTTCAGCGTGGACGGATAGCCCGCATCGGCGGTTGCCCGGGTCAGTGCGTCGACGCTGGTTGCCGCGGGATCGAAGGTGACGCGCGCGGTCTTCGTGTCGTAATCGACCCGAGCTTCTTTTACGCCATCGACTTTCTCGAGCGCTTTTCGAATGGTGATCTTGCACATCGGACAGTCCATTTTCCGAACATCCAGGGTTACTGTCTTTAAGGATTTTGCAGAAATGGAATCCGGCTCCGCGGCGCCAACCAGGACAAAATGGCCCGAAAACAACAAAACAACCAACAGTCGTTTCAGAAGAATGGACATCAACAACACTCCTACTCGATCACGTATGGGGCATACCAAGGGAAGGCAATCAGCGCAATCAAGATCACGGAACCCACCCAGAACAGGATGCGTTGATTGCGTGTAACCGATGCGGAAGCGCAGGCTTCGCCGGCTTCGCACCGGTCCGGCAATAGATACAATCTGCGAAACGCAAGGCCGATAAAAATCAGGGTGGCAATCAGAAAAATAGGACGTGCGGCCTCCATCGAGGTCAGAGTCGACATCCAGGCGCCGCCAATTCCCAAGGACACCAATACCAGAGGTCCGATACAGCAGGCCGACGCCCCGATCGCCGCAAGAACGGCTCCGATTCCGAACCATCCGGGCCGTGTAAACAGTTTTTCGATATCGCTTGGCATGGATAGATTCCTCGTTAAGGTGGATTAAATGGGAGTCTAATTTCCGTACCAGGGTCCGGTGTCAAGCCGTCGTTAGGAATTGGAAGCCGATTTGCCGGCAGGCAGGACTCCGTAAAGTGAGCCCGGATCGTCAGGACGATTGCGGTCCAACGACAAACCGAATCGGTAAGTCGAGATCGTTTATGCGCGATTGAATTTATCGATGATCGTTTTCCGGCGCCGCCGGGTCGATGGCACCGGCTGCGGACGGTCGGTCTGTCAGAGACCGGAAAAGCCACGGCGTCTTTTTGATTCGGCCCGATTCATACCGTCTGATTTCATCCGCGTACTGCAAAGTCAGATCGATATCATCCAAGCCATGCAGCAAGCGATATTTTCGCGATTCATCGATCTCGAATCGCAACACACTCCGATCCGGCGTCATGACCGACTGTTGCTCGAGATCGACGGTGAGCCGATAGTCCGGGTTCGCTGCTTCCTGAAAAAGCCGGTCGACCTCTTGCGGCTCGAGTCTGATCGGAAGCAATCCATTTTTGAAACAGTTGTTATAAAATATATCGGCGAAACTCGGGCCGATCAAAACCCTGAATCCATAATCCTGAAGTGCCCAGGGCGCATGTTCACGGGATGACCCGCAGCCGAAATTCTCCCGTACCAGCAAAATTCTCGCTCCCTGGTAACCCGGCCGGTTCAATTCGAAATCCGGATTCAGCGGCCGATTGGTGCAGTCCATATCGGGCTCACCGCGATCCAGATACCGCCACCCGTCAAAAAGATAAGGTCCGAATCCGCTGCGTCGAATCGATTTAAGAAATTGCTTCGGCATGATTGCGTCGGTATCGACATTCGCCCTGTCCATCGGGACGACTTTTGAGTGAATTTGCTGGAATGGCTCCATCGCGTTCTAAGCAATCAGTAATTCAAGATAAAAATTTACGCGCGTCGGTAAACCGGCCGGCAATTGCCGCCGCGGCCGCCATCGCCGGACTCACGAGATGGGTTCGCCCGCCATAACCCTGACGTCCCTCGAAATTTCGATTCGACGTCGAGGCGCAGCGTTCCCCCGCTTCGAGCCGGTCGGCGTTCATCGCGAGACACATGGAACAGCCGGGATCCCGCCACTCGAATCCCGCGGCAATGAATACACGGTCCAGATGTTCTTGCTCAGCCTGTCGCTTGACCAAACCCGAACCCGGTACCACGAGCGCCTCGCGAACAGTGCCGGCCACGCGGCGACCCTTGACGATCGCGGCCGCGATCCTGAGATCCTCGATCCTTGAATTGGTGCAGGAGCCGATAAATACGCGGTCCAAGCGGATGTCGGTTACCGGCGTGCCCGGCGCCAAATCCATGTAACGCAGGGCGCGTTTCATACCCTCGCGCTTGACCGGATTCCGCTCCTGTTCCGGATCCGGAATACGCCCTGTCACCGGAACGACCATCTCGGGTGAAGTGCCCCAGGTCACCTGCGGAAGGATCGTCGAACCGTCGAGTTGGACCACCGCGTCAAAATTCGCATCCGGATCGCTGTGCAGATGGCTCCAGGCTTCAACGGCCGCGGACCAATGCTCATCTCCAGGCGCGAAAGGCCTGCCCCGGATATAGTCGAGGGTGGTTTGATCGACCGCGACGAGGCCCGAGCGGGCACCGGCTTCGATGGCCATGTTACAAACGGTCATGCGGCCTTCCATCGACAACGCCCGGATCGCATCCCCGGCGAATTCGATCGCGTATCCGGTGCCGCCCGCGGTGCCGATATGACCGATGATGGCCAATACGATATCTTTGGCGCTGATTCCGGCGCCGACCCGACCGTCGACCCGGATCAGCAGATTTTTCGATTTCTTCTGGATCAGGCATTGGGTCGCCAGGACATGTTCGACTTCGGATGTCCCGATACCGAAGGCCAAGGCTCCGAACGCTCCGTGCGTGGACGTATGGGAATCGCCGCAAACCACGGTCATGCCGGGCAGCGTAGCGCCCTGTTCCGGCCCGATCACGTGCACGATGCCCTGGCGCGGATCACCCAGATCGAATTCGGTGATGCCGAACTCCCGGCAATTGCGATCCAGCGTTTCGATCTGCAAGCGTGAAACCGGATCGGCAATGCCTGCGTCGCGGTGCTTGGTCGGCACATTATGATCCGCCACGGCCAGATTCGCCGAAACCCGCCAGGCTTTTCTGCCGGCGATCCTAAGACTTTCAAAGGCTTGCGGCGAAGTGACTTCGTGAACCAGGTGGCGATCGATATAAATCAGCGAGGAACCATCGGGATTTTGATGAACAAAGTGGTCGTCCCACAACTTATCGTACAAGGTTTTTCCGGACATAGGCAGGCGGCGCTCCCGATCCCGGGATAGGACGGGGCTTTAATTCACTCAGAAAGGTATTCTAAGCCGCAATCGGACTGTTCACAATCACTGGAATCCATTCGGGTAGAGCATTCCGGCCTACTATTGCGTTGTCGGATTAAAATGAACCGGGGGACAGCGGAGTTGTCTGCCCGCTTGTCGAAAAATTTTCCGATGCCGGGTCCCGTCCGAACTTTCAGGGAACGCCCCTGACCGGACGCATTTGGGTATCGCAGCTTCCTCCGACACTGATGGTCGCGGTATTCCCCTCGCGCTGACAGTCTTCGCCGAATTCCTGAAGCCTGCAGCGAAGCTCCAGGGGTTGGCCCGTGCTCAACCAGGACGGGGTTTTCCGATAGCGGTTGATTCGATCGAATGAGCAGCCCCGCGGAATGCCGTAGGGAGTGCAGCCCGAGGGCGCCCTGAGTTCGACCTTGCGCCCGTCGATGATGAAGCCGGGGTAGTTATCCACGATCGAAATCTCGTCGTATTCCATCTCCTCCTTCAAAATGAACTCGCGGAACCGATAACCCTGGCCGACCTGTCCATCGACCTCGATGCGTGTATTCGCGATCAGCGCAAAGTCGGCTCCATTTTTCGCGACGGCGCCCGACATGTATTCGACCCTCGGATGGTCCGGGAAACACTTGCCCATCGCAGGCGCGTGATAGTAATGGCGCAGCGATTTCAAGTGGCTCATCGGCAAATCCGCGAATACTGAACTGAGACCATTGTCACCTCCGAAAAGTATGCGCTCGACGTCGCCGACGTTTTGCCGGTACATCCGGCCGATCTTTTCGTAGTACGGGTTGTTCGGATAGGGGCGCAGGAAGCACGAGCTCAGGCCGGTAATCTGGGTCAGATACTCGTCCCAGATATTGTATTGCGAAACGATTGACGCGACACCCTGAAAATCTCCGGGATAGCGGCATCCCTGATAACCCGCGCAGGATTCGCGTCCGCGGTTGCGGATCGACAACGCGATGATATTCCGCTCACAGGCACCGTAGGCGTTGCAGCCGCGGTCCAGGTGACTCTCGTAAATCGCGGTGCGCAGCGTGTAGTCGAGATGCTTGGCGCGTTCCAGCTGGGATTTCGGCCATTGGCTTTGATTGGCTCGAATGAAGCCTTCCCAGGCCCGGCTCAACGCACCCCGGCGGCCGAGCAGGACGCGATTCGCGTCTCGGCAATCGGATGAGGCATGGAATTCGCGGATAATCTCATCCAGCGGTCCCTGGTTTTCCGAAGGGTTACTGCCAGCGTCCGAGGGAGTTGCGGGCTCCGGGTCGAAGAACGGAGCCTTGCTCAGGATAAACAAATACCGTACGTCGATCACGTATTGAACCGAAGGGCCGCAGTGATGATTTTGTACCCGAAGGTCTTTCTGGCGCGCGAACGCGTTTTTGAAGGCTTCGGTCGATGCCGGGGTGGCCTTGCGCGAGTCGACCACAATTTCGAAGCCGACATACGGCGTTCCGTCGTGATCGGTCAGCGGCAGGCCATTGCGGATCACCAGGCATGGAATCATGGATGTCCCCTGTGCGAGTCTCCCGGCAGGAATTCCGGCACCGGATCGTTGAAACGATTCGATCGAATAATAGGGCATGTCCAGCGCACCGTTGAACTGATACAAGGTCATGACCGGCACGGCCGGAATCGCGGCGTTGACTCGGCCGGATGAAATCAATAGCACGATGGCGAAAATCCTTAGCACGGGGCTCAATTTGCCCGATGTCTGGGGCGCAGGGGTCATAGCTCGATGGTCCTGAATAGGGATTGGAATTCTTAAAGCCGGCGTTTGCCGGTTG
>JAKEEL010000107.1 GCA_022616595.1 Methylococcaceae bacterium | reverse complement strand
ATCGATTGCGCGATCCGGGTCATCGAATCATCGACCTTCTCGATCAATTTTCGAACCAGACCTGCGGAAAAACCGAACATCTGCTCGGCTAGGTCAAATCTTGTTTTGTCCGGAATCGCTTCAACGGGACTCAGTTGATTAGCCAGAAATATGAAGCGAACCAGAATATGAGAATCGAGGATGGTTTCCCGCGGCTCCTGCTGATATAAAATCGCATCCGATATAAACGAATGCAAGTGCCACTGACCAACGACCCAGGCTCCGGCATCGTAATGGTTGAAACCGAATTGCTTCTGCTCGAAGGCCAGCTTTTCATCCGTGCCGAGCATCCTGCAATATTGGAATTCCGAAGGGAAATTACTGGCGATCACCAGTTCCCCGATATTATGCAGCAGGCCGGCCAGGTACGCTTCATCGGTCTTGGAATAGCCGGTCAATCCGGCCAACTCCTTGACCATCAAGCCGCAATGTAGCGATTTTTTCCAGAAAAGCTTGCTATCGAAATCCGCCCCGGGATGAAATCCGTTGAACACCTTCTGCAAAGATGCGGTGATCGCCAGGGTTTTTATGGTATCAATGCCCAGGTTGATCAACGCCGATTGCAGGGTGGTCACCGGCCGAACCAGAAAATGTCCGGGCGAATTCACAATGGTCAGTATCTTCACGGTCATTGCCGAATCGGTACTGATGATCTCCGCCAATCGTTCGAAGGAAGTGTCGTCCGAACCGCACGCATGGATGATCTCGATCAAGACTTGATCCAGACTCGGCAGCCGATGCGTATCGAGCTTGTTGAATAACTTGTCCGAAAGAGTTTCCACGAAAAGATTAAGAATAATGTCACTCGCAAATAAGAATCCATGCGACCTTGAACAAGCCGCGGTCGGTTTGGAGTCCGGTCCCCGATTAATCGCCATTCCAGCGTCGCAGCCTGGTTTTTATAGTGGATTCGAAACCGACATCCGAACCGGACGGAGGTTTCGGGAAACCAGTTATTCTAAAGTATACGCCAAGTTAGAGACTGTGCCATAGTTGGCTGATCGGTTGGTTTTCTCATCTGAACGGTCAATAGCTTTTTTATTTGTATATAATCATGCAATGTCGAATCGGGTTTGCCCAAACCAAAACGAAACTTCCGAACCGCGGTTTGAGCATCGGCATGCCGGCGACCAGTATGACCCGGAAAGACCCGAGGCGACCTATTCGCGGGGTATGGGCCGGCAACGGCTCAACACCCATGGCGTCCTCGATGGTATCGATCGGGGTGCGACTGCCTGTCGCCGCGAAATCATGAACTCCCGATCGACTTCCATCTTGTTTCAACGGACCGAAGCCGGAAATCCGGATGAACCAGGCATTTGACGTTTTAATCGTCGGCGGAGGCATGGTGGGTGCCGCGCTCGGTTGTTGTCTCGGCAACACCGGTCTCGAAGTTGCGGTCGTCGAGGAAAAGCGGCCGCCCGCCTACGATCCGGTGCAGGAATTCGACCTGCGGGTTTCGGCCTTGAGTATCGCCTCGCGGGTTGTCATGGAAACCGTCGGCGCTTGGCAGGGCGTCGCTTCGCGCCGACTGTGCCCGTTTCGAAGAATGCGGGTCTGGGAAAAGAGCGGAACCACCGAATTCTGTTCCGACGATATCCGAAGGCCGGAGCTTGGACACATCGTCGAAAACCGAATCATTCAGCTCGCGTTTCTGGAGCGGATGGAAGATTTGAATAATGTCCATCTGTTTTGTCCCGTCTCGACCCGCAAGATCCGTTACGATGCGAATGGTTCCTGCGTCGAACTGGCAGACGGCGGACGGATTTCGGCAAAATTGCTGGTGGCCGCGGACGGTGGGAATTCAAGGGTCAGGCAGGTTTCCGGAATCGGAGTAAGCGCCTCGGATTACCGGCAGCATGCCCTGGTCATTTCGGTTGAAACCGCTTACGATCAGCAGGACATTACCTGGCAACGCTTCGTACCGAGCGGTCCTCAGGCCTTTTTACCCTTGCCGGGGCCGCACGCCTCGCTGGTCTGGTATCATTCTCCCGATGAAATCAGACGCTTGGGTGCCTTGACCGAGGAAGACTTGCTGGCGGAACTCGAACGCGCGTTTCCGGATTGTCTAGGCGAGATTCGGCGCGTTTTGGGACGGGCCAGTTTCCCGCTGAAGAGACAGCATGCCCAGGAGTATGTCAAATCCGGGCTCGCGCTGATCGGCGACGCGGCGCATATGATCAACCCGCTTGCCGGACAAGGGGTCAATATCGGCTTCATGGATGCCGCGGCTTTGGCCGAAGTGATAGTCGCTGCCGCAGCCAAGGGGCGGGATTTCGGCAGCCTCGCGGTTCTTCGTGAATACCAGGAGAAACGGCGGCGCGAGAATCTCTTGATGATGACTACAATGGATTTATTCTACCGGGTCTTCAGTAACGAGCTCCTGCCGCTGAAAGTTTTCCGTAATGTCGGACTCGGACTCGCGGACCGCCTTGGCCCCGCCAAAAAACTGGTCATGCGGTACGCGATGGGGCTCGATGGGAATCTGCCGAAACTGGCTCGCGGCCGGACATTGGTCCGATAACCCGACACAATAGTGCATTTGGATAGGGGAAAGAATTGAACGTTCGCACCGAATCGATGGATGAAAAACCCGAAATCATCGATCTACCGGCCTTGATCCGGCGCAGTGCGCGTACTTTCGCGAAGCAGGCGGCGGTGCTGTCGAACGAGGGGCCGGTGACTTTTGCCGAGATCGATCAAATGTCGGAGCGTGTCGGGGCCTACTTGGCCTGCCGCGGCATCGAAAAGGGGGACCGGGTAGCACTGTACTGCATGAATTGCGCTGAATTCGCGATCGCCTATCTCGGCATCCTGAAAGCCGGCGCGGCCGTGGTACCCGTGAATGTGTTGCTGAGGCCGGTTGAGATTCAATTCATCCTGAGCGATGCCGCGGTACGTGCCATCATTTATCACGATGCCTTCGAGGAAGCGGCCTCGATTGTTCGACAGGGGGTGGACAGTCTGAGGGTCTCGATTGCTTTGGGAACCAGCCGGTCCGGTGCGATTCCGTGGAATGAAGTGCTGGCCTGTGAAAAACCCCTGGCCCGGATCGCATTCGATCCCGGCAATGATCTGGCCGTGATTCTGTATACCTCGGGGACTACGGGAAGGCCCAAGGGCGCGATGCTGAGCCATGCCAATCTATCGGCGAATGTCTGGAGCGTGTTGCAGGCCCTCAAATGGCGGCCCGGTCGCGAAGTGATTCTGCTGGTATTGCCGATGTTCCATGCCTTTGCCGCGACCGTGGGTATGCTGTCTGCGCTGGCCCGCGGCTGTGCCTTTGTTCCGATGACCCGATTCGAACCGCTTCAGGTTCTCAACAGAATCGCCGCAACCCGGGCGACGATTTTTCTTGGAGTTCCGAGCATGTACAGCCTGTTGTTGCGCGTCGATGATGACAAAACCGGTCTGTTTCAAAGCATCCGCTATTGCGTGTCCGGCGGCGCGGCATTGCCCGTGAGCGTGCTGCAGCAGTTCGAGTCGAAATTTGGAACCCGGATTTACGAGGGCGACGGCCCCACCGAATGTTCTCCCGTGACCTGCCTCAACCCGGTCGACGGAGAAGCCCGGCCCGGGACGGTCGGACTGGCGATCCCCGGGGTCGAAATGAAAGTCGTCGATGAGAATGGCATTCGGGTTGCGACCGGCGAAGTCGGCGAAATCGCGGTGCGCGGACCGAACGTGATGCGCGGTTACTGGAATCTGCCCCAAGAAAGCGCCGCGGTGATGCGCGACGGCTGGTTTCTGACCGGAGACTTGGGCAGCGAGGACCCGGACGGTTATTTCAGCATCGTCGACCGCAAGAAAGATCTGGTCATCGTGAACGGAATGAACGTGTATCCGCGGATGATCGAGGAAGTCCTGTATCGATTCGAGGGAATCCGTGAAGCGGCCGTCATCGGGGAGCCGCATTCCACGCACGGCGAAATCCCGGTCGCTTATGTGGTGGCAGCCGATGGGGCCGGCTTGGCAGAAACCGAGATCCGTCGCTGGTGCCAGGAACACTTGGGCCGGTATCAGGTTCCGAGGAAGTTTTATCTGGTTACCGAATTGCCGAAGAACGCAGCCGGAAAAATATTGAAACGGGAATTGAGCCGGAAAGGAGAGATCGAGCGGGGCTTCGATTCGAGCAGCTTGTAACCCTGATAATCCGTGCAGCCCGCGGTCGGGTGGTTTCGAACAAAGGAACGGCGGTTGTGTTTCCAGTCGCGGAAAGCTTCGGACGGGGTCCGCTATACCGGGCCCGGCGGGTCCCGTGGCGTCCGGTTAAAGGACTGGCCTTTCATCCCGAGGTGCTCGGAATCAAAGCGGCCTTTTTTAGTTGTGGAAAAATGAAGGCAGTTTGGGTACATTTGTACCGTTATTCTACAAACATATAGCGTTCCGGGTTGGTGGGCGAGGGCGAGCTTTCGGCCGGACGGTTGCGAAAGAAACTGGATTCTTGCCCGTTGTAAGAAAACGGTCCGCGAAAATTAAATGGATCGACGGCTCAACAATAAGAACAAAAGACTCAAAAAACAAGAAAAATTTCTTTGAGAAGGCGATACCCGCTATGAATATTCTTATGCTGACCAACACCTTTATGCCTTATGTAGGCGGTGTTGCTAGAAGCGTACAGCGTTTTGTTGACGAATATCGCCGGCAAGGTCACCGGGTCATGGTCGCGGCCCCTCTGTATAAAAATACGCCGAAAACAGAGATCGATGTGGTCCGATTCCCGGCTATTCAGCATTTCAACGGTACCGAATTTTCCTTGCCGATGCCGCTTCCAGGGCGAGGCAGTATCGAGATGAAACGCTTCGAGCCCGATATCGTGCATGCCCATCACCCTTTTGCTTTGGGCGGGACCGCGGCGCGGATTGCGGCTTTGCGCGGCGTACCCCTGATATTCACCCATCACACCATGTATGAAAAATATACTCATTACATACCGGGTGATTCGTTGCGTTTGAAGCGCTATGTGGTCAATTTGGTCTCCGGTTATTGCAACTTTTGTGATGCGGTGATCGCGCCCAGTGAAAGCGTTGCCGACCTGTTGCGCAAACGTGGGGTGAATACACCGATCGCGGTGATTCCGACCGGCGTGGATACGGGTTTTTTCCGAGGCGGGGCCGGGTCGCATTTCCGAACAAGATACTCGATTCCGCGTGAGGCATTCGTAGTCGGGCATGTGGGCAGGATGGCGACGGAGAAGAACCTGGAGTTTCTGGCCCGTGCGGTCGGAAAGTTTCTGCGGGGTAATCGGACGGCCTACTTTGTGCTGGTCGGCGAGGGTCCGATGACGCGTGAAATCAGTCAGGTGATGGACGAGATGGATGTATCGGATCGGTTCTGTCCAGCCGGTTTGTTGGAACAGGAAAATTTGTCGAGTGCTTACAAGGCGATGGACGCTTTCGCCTTTTCCTCGCACACCGAAACTCAGGGGATGGTGCTGGCCGAGGCGATGGCGGCCGGGGTACCTGTGGTGGCCCTGGACGCATCCGGAGTTCGTGAAGTGGTTCGTGACGGGGTTAACGGGCGCTTGCTGGTCGGTGCCGATGTCAATCAGTTTGCCGCAGCGATCGAGTGGGTGGCGGCGCTCGGTCCCGAACAGAAAAGGACTGTACAGGACGGAGTGAATAGAACTTCCCGTGAGTTCGATATCAGCCGAACTGCCAATAAGGCGCTTGATCTCTACCGGAACATGATCGCGGAAGTCGCTCGCAGACAAGGCCCGAACGGGAGCATGTTGACGCGCACCCAGCGAGGTCTTCAATCGGAATGGCGGATCATGAGCAATATCGCGAAGGCTGCCGGAAGTTTTCTGCTGCCGCCGCGGGATTACAAGGATGATTCCCTCAAATTGGGTATCCGCTCTGTTTTTTCGGATCAATAAGTGGCTGATTCTGTTGACGCTCCGGCTTTCCATTCGGGACGGGTGCGCGACCCTTGGACGCGCGGATTGAAAATAAGGTTGCTCGGATGGTTGTGGGCTACTTTCTTACGGTCGCTGTGCTGGAGTTGGCGAAAACGCTACGACGGTCTCGCACCGATCGATGAAGCCAGGAAGCAGGGGCATAAATTCATGCTTTGTTTTTGGCATGGCAAATACATTCCCATCATGGCTTTGTGCAGTTGGTTGTGGATCGAGCGCCGTGCAGAAAATGCTTGTGTCTTTGCCAGCCTGTCCGCGCGGGGCGCGGTGATCGCTGAAATTTGTCGTAATTTCGGCCTCGATTGCGTCCTGATTCCGGACTTGGGGCACAAATACTCGTACGAACTGATGCGCAACGCGCTTTCTGAACACCGCGCCGGCGTGATTGCGGTAGACGGTCCGCTTGGTCCGAATCATCGCGTAAAACAGGGCGCGATTCGATTGGCATCGGAATTGGGTTTTCACCTGGTACCGGCCTCCGTGTTTGCCGATCGCAGTTGGATCATGGAAGAGCGATGGGACAGGATGGAAGTGCCGAAGCCATTATCCCGGACCGGCCTGGTGATGGGCGATCCGATTCCTGTCGCTCCGGATTTGTCTCGCGGACAGATCCGCGCGTTGGTCAGGTACTTGGAGGATCGGCTGGACGTTCTTGAAGAACAGGCCAGATGGCTGTTTCTTGATGCCCTCGCCGAGTAAGGTTACGTCACGTTTCTGTGCGCTTCATTCCTTCGGCGTAGACTTCCGTAAATGAAAAAAGCGGGTCTTTTAAGAACCCGCTTTTATCAGTTGGGAAGAGAAACTCTTAAATGCGAATACGGCTGCGGGTGGGAGTTTCTCGAACCGAACCGCTAGACTTATTTCTTGACTCTGTTGACCGCGAAGCAAGCAAGGCCACCGAGAATCCATATTGCGAAGAAAATCATATAGTCCATGCTGCACCTCCTCAAGTGAAAGAACCGAATTAAAACAACCCCAAGATTATTCTTGGTTTTCTATTTTTTCATTCCTTAATGTTGGAACGCCGCTCCTGAATGTGTCAACCCCGAGCGTGGGGAGCAAGACCCCAATAAGCTTTCCAATTCCATACACTGCTGCGACCCTTGATTGATAGGCTTCTTAGAGCCGCCGGGAAAAGGATATATCATATTTTTTGTTGCGTCAATGCAAAGTACACGGAATTCGATCCGGACTCTGAATCCGTCTCACGATTTTGTCAAATTTACCGGAAATCCGCAATCGTGATGTGGCCATAACTCCGGAATGGCTATCGACTTGAAAAATTTTTTGCAGCATGCCCGACAACTTTCGTTTTGCTTAGCCGCATTGGGTACCGGAATCGTTCGCCGTAGCGTACTTCGAGAAAAATGATCAAGCTGAGCCAGGCGGACAGGTGACAGAATACCGAGGGGTAGGTGGCCAGATAAAACTGTTTGGCGATGTTGTAGGCAATCACGAGTCCGATTCCGAACAGGGTGACGATTTTGTGGCTGGAAAAAAATGCCGCGCCGATAATTGAAAAGCCATAAAGCCATTGGCTCAGAATCCAGAATGAAAAGTAGAACTCGTATTGGATGCTCTGGTTCACGAAAACAGCCTTTACCGGGCCTTTCACGATGTAGTATAGATAAAAGATGCTTAAGCCTGCGCCGACCGTTCGACAGATCAACAGCAACTTTTTTCGTTCCGGAACATCCTCGACTCGATCGATCGCATAGGGGACCAGCGCCGGCCAAACCACATACGCGATGAACGGAAAAGCATGGCTCAGATAATCCACCAGGCCCGCCGGGTCGTAAGACCGGGTTAACCAGAGACATCCTTCGATGAATTGGTGTAGTGCAAAAATCAGAGGGAAGTAAGCCAATGGACGGTGCAGGGGATTTCGGACCTGTTTCAACGTGGCGATCCCGCCGATTGTCAGAATCGCGCTCGAAAGGAAGCTTGCTTCGACCGAAAAGCACATGTCAGTCGGACTCCCAGATCGGTTCGCCGGTGATCGTTCGGCAGACTTCGATCGCCGAGCGGAATGCATCCTCATGGAAGCCGTATCCGAAATACGATCCACAATAATACGTGCGGCCGTTTTCGTTGAGCTTGGCTAATTGCTGCTGAGCCTGGATGGCGGCGACGTCAAAAAGCGGGTGCTCATAATCGTATTCACGCAGAATTTTACGCTCGTCAATCCGTCCCCAGGGATTCACGGTCACAAAATAATTCTGCCGTTTGGAGACCCGTTGCAGTTTATTCATGTAATAACTGAAGGACGACAGCAATTCCCCGTCGCTCGTATAGTCGACATAATAATTCCAGCCAGCCCAGAGCCTTCTGTTCCGCGGCAGGATGCTCGCGTCGGTATGCAATTGTACCTTTGACCGGGTATACCGGAATGCCCCGAGAATTTGCGCTTCGAGCGGGTCGGGATCGCTGAGACACCGCAGTGCTTGATCTGCGTGGCAGGCGAAGATGACTTTGTCATAGCCCAGGGTTTCGCCGCGCGAGTCTTGGATTTCAATACGGGAGCCGTTACGTTTCACCTTGACCGCCGCGCATTGGATGCGGATCCGGTCCTTGAAGGGAGCGATCAATTTGTCGCGATAGGTGCTGCTGCCGCGCGCCACGGTTCGCCAGCGCTTAGTCCCGAACAGGCCTTGAAAGGCGCCGTGGTTCTTCAGGAATTCGATCATGGTCAAGGCCGGATATTCGAGCATTTTACGCGGTGGAATGGACCAGACGACGGCCAGTATCGGGATCAGGTAATGATTCAGAAAATTACTGCTGTAGCCTTTTTCTCGTACGTAGTCCGCGATGCTGTAAGTGTGATAACGCGGTTCGTTGATGATTTCTATCGCTTGTTTGTAAAAGCGGCCGGTTTCCCTGAGCAGGGCACGAAACCTGGCGTCGAAAAGATTTTTCAAGTTGGTCGGAATGTAGCTGAGTCCCCGGGTATTGTATTCCCATCCGGCCGGGACCACGTGAATGCTGAAGTCCATCGGACATTGGATGCTGTCCACTCCGAGTTCTTTCAACATTCGGTTGAATAGCGGATAATTTTCATCGTTGAATATGACGAAGGCGGTGTCTGCATGGACGATCTCCTCGTCCGCCGTGATCACGGCAGTATTCGCATGGCCTCCTACGTAGTCGTTTTGTTCATAAAGGGTTAATTCGTAGCCGGAATGCAGGAAATGGCCGCATGTCATGCCGGACGCCCCGGCTCCTATGATTGCAATGGATTCTTGACACATGCTTTTTTATTGTTCCAGTAATCGCATATTTGTATTGCCGCCCATGACAAAATAAAATGAACGTCCCCGCCGGGAAACCGCACAGGCCGGATACGCCGTGACTGATTTACCGGGCTTGCGCGGGAGTCGCCGCTAAACGGCGGCGATAATAGCAAATCATCAAATCGCGCGCCAACGACGCGTTCCGTATAAATTTTCGATCGCCGGAACTCGATGTGCCGATCGTCAAAATGCACCTGAGCAGCGGAAATTGATTGAAATCAACACGGGGCGGCGAGCATGGACCGTATGATAATCACCAATTGATAGCGGATTGATTGGTCTTGCCGATCCTTGAACGAATCGCCTGTGAATAAATGTATCGAAATGACGAAACCGATTATTCCGCGACTGGTAAAATGGTTTGACCCGCTTGTTAGCGGCCAACGGTGGAAAAGATTCGAGTGCGTGCTCGACGGATTGAAGCAGATCGATGACTTTTTCTTTATTCAGGTGGGCTCGAACGACGGCGTCGTTCACGATCCGCTTTATCGTCATGTCTTGCAGAATCGGTGGAACGGAATTCTGATAGAACCGGTGAAATACTATTTTGATTTATTAAGAAGGAACTATACGGGCAATAGTCGATTGATTTTCGAGAATATCGCAATTGCCGAGCGGGACGGGTACCGGGATTTTTTTCGGATTCGGGAAGGCCTCGATTTTCTGCCCCGGTGGACCAAAGGTTTGGGCTCTTTCAACCGGGATGTTCTGATGAAGCACCGGTGGCTGATTCCGAACATTGAACGATATATCGTACAGGAACGGGTCGAATGTTTGTCCTTCGCGTCACTTTTGAAGCGGCATGCTGTCGAAAAAATCGATCTGATCATGATTGACACGGAAGGCTACGATTTTGAAATTATCAAACAAATCGATTTCAGTGGTACCCGGCCCTTGGTGATCGTTTACGAGCATAAGCATATCGCTCGTCACGACCGATTGAATTGCGAACAGCTCTTAAAACAACAGGAGTACCGGCTGCGCAAGCATTTCGGTAATACCCTGGCGTATTGAAGTAAAACAGGCAAGTTTTGAACCGGGATTCCCTTAGACGTCTTGGAGGTTCCGGAAGAACCGTTGCTCCCGCCGGATTCGGGTGGACCCGGCAACGGGGCACACGAATGCATAGCGGTTTTTTTCTGGTTTTGGCTCGGACAGCGGTTCGGGCTTGCCTTTATTTGAAAGATCGAATGTGCTAGAGTTGATCATTCAATTTATGAACCGGTGTGGGGCGCTTTGAATTCCCGAGGGCTCGGGCAGTCCTTCTTGAAGCAAGCTGACTGGATGACCACAATTATAACGATGAGGTGAATTTATGCAACCTAAGTATTTGAAACGTTGGTTACTTGTATTATCCGTGACGATCGCTTGGTCGATGTCTTGGAGCACGGCCTGGTCGCATGGAGGGGTTGCGATCGAAATCGATACCTGCCGGATTCCGGTAGCCGGGCATTGGGTCCACTTTACGGCCTATACGCCCATGACATCCGCGGATACGGAATATTGCTCAGAGATTCCGGATGTGGGGTTCACCAATGTCGTGTTCGACTATGAAAGCAAGGCATTGAGGAAAATGACGGTCGAGTTCGAAATCACGAAAGAGCCTGAAGGCACCCGTATTTTTCACCAGGATCCGACGACCATGAAAGCCGGTACATTCAACATCCCGATCGATTTCACCCCGCACGGACCCGGTGATTACCTCGCGCATGTCACCTTGATAAATGAGGGGACCAAGGTGGATGCCCACTCGGCTTTCAAGGTGGGAACGGGTGGCAGTGGGATAGGCAGCATCAATACTTCCACCTATTTGATGGTCGGCGCAGCCGCGCTGGTCGCGATCTATTTGTTCTGGCCGGGGCTGAGACAGAAGGTCCAACGCAAAAAGACCGGCAAGACAACAGTCTGATTGCCCGTTTCCGCACACCCTTACAAGGTATCGAGCATTAGACATGGCTTTTCCCGTTCGGGAAGCGCCATGTCTTACTTGTAATGCTTCAGCATTGAATTCACCCGCCAGAACTTGCTCAACGAAAGAACAGTTCACTTAAAGGTCGGAAAGGTAAGACCTGATGTATATGATTAGAGAGATTGCATTGTTTTCTGTTGCCGTGCTTATTTTTGCAGGGCAAGCGAGGGCTGTAACCGATCCGGAAATTGTCGATCATGACTCCATGTTGATGGATCACGGCGGCGGGCACATGATGGATTTCGATGGCGGGATGGTAATGGGGCAGAATGTGGATACCTTACCGATGAGCTGCAAGGGCATCGAGGATGAAGTGGAGATTACGGTTCGGGCGGGACGGAAGTACGCCGAAAAATTTCCGGGAACGATGTTCGGCTACGATAACCACGAATGGCGCGTGGAGCCGTGTTCGAAAATCACCGTTCATTTTACCAATGAGGACAATATTCGTCATCAGTTCATGATGCACGGCCTTCCGAAATATATTTATAAAAGCGGCATGTTTCATCTCGAGGTCACCGGTCCCGGGAAAATTTCCGGCACCCTCATCGTGCCGGCGAACGACGAAACCTATCTTGTGCACTGCGATATCGCTCAACATATGGAAAAGGGGATGAAAGGACAGTTGGTTGTCGGCAGCGGCGGCGTGTCTCTTCCAAGCATACCCGGCGTTACCGCTTATGCATTTCCGGATACTTATGAGCTGGGGCAAACGGGCGCGGCCAACACCGCTTCGGATAGCGCGTCCGCGGTGGGTTCTGATGCGGGCAAACCTTCACCCCTTGCTTCGAGTCCAGACAGAGGCGTTGCGAACCGTGCGGAGACTTCGGCGTCGAGTTCCCTGATTTCCGGAATGCTGGTCATTGGATTGGCTTTCGGGTTGTTGGGTGCCCCGCTGCTCGCAAGAAAATTCGAAGGAATGACGAAACAGGAAATTTACGACTATCTTGTGGATCGACTCGTCACTCTGGTCAATTTTTCGGTGCAGCAACTGAACCGCATGGTTCAGTTTCTGTCCGAACAGATCCGGAAGGTATCCGCGAAAAGTTGATACTGGTGGTTGTTCAGCCTTTCAATATCCGCTCGGTAAACGTAGTTCCGGAGAAACGCATTTCGGATCTGGTCCAGTGAACGTACTTCCCGCGTTGCTATTGTTTCCCGGATGCCGAACGCTTCCGATCATCATACGCTTCCGGGCTTGCTGATCGATTGGAATGCCGGGATCCATGTTAGAAGACGGCAATCTGGAACTTTGGGGGTTATTCGCCAGCGCCTTCATAGCCTCCACGATCGCCCCGGGCGGTTCCGAAGGCGTATTGGCCTGGTTGGTAACGCACTCGTCAATCCCGACCCCATTACTATTGGCCACAGCCACTGTAGGAAATACACTGGGCGCTTTGACCACGCTAAGCTTGGGGATATACGCGGAGAAGGGTTATTCCCGGATACGGGTAGCGGAGAAACAAAGGCTTGCGGCGATTGCTCGGTTGCACAAGTGGGGAGCCTCGATTTTACTTTTTTCATGGTTGCCGGTTGTCGGGGACGCGCTTTGCTTCGCGGCCGGTTGGATGCGTATGCCGATCCTGCGATCGACCGTGGCGATATTGATCGGAAAATTATTCCGGTACGCTGTCATCGTGCACTTATTCGCGTAGCCGGGCAATCCGGGTCATAGGGATCTCTGTCGTCTAATTCGACCGGACGGTTCGAATCTTTCGGTACATCTTATTGGATATTGGACGCACATGAAAATCTTTCATCTCGCCTGGAACCTCTGAAATGGTCGGGATCTGTAGGTCCTTCCCGCGAGAATACACGATGGCCGGGCTTACTTTTTTCTTTGTGCCGGTTTGTTTTTATCTGGATGCAGGGTCGGCGGACCCGGTTTTTCAGAACACCTTGGGTGTAGGTGCCTGGTTGTGTCTTATTGTACTGCTGGCGGGAGAAGACCGGCAGGTCCGGGCCCAGGTCGGTGTCGCAATCGCGTTTGCCACCCTCGGAGAGCATTTCGCTTCCATCTATATGGAAGGTTATATCTATCGTTTTAAGAATGTGCCGGCCTTCGTACCGCCCGGACATGGGCTCGTGTATCTTACCGCGGTCGTTCTCGCGCGTTCGGACTTGTTTTCGCGAAATCAAGGGGCGATTACCCTGATGGTCCTCGCAGTCGGGTCGATTTGGTCGATTTGGGGCTTGTTTTTTGCGCCGCGTCACGACGCAATGGGCTTTGTGTTGTTTCTGGTCTTTGCCTTGTGCCTTTTTACAGGCCCTTCACCGCGCGTGTATTTAGGCGCTTTTTTTATCACCACTTGGCTCGAGTTGGTCGGGACGTATTTGGAGACATGGGCCTGGGTGACGATCGATCCGGCGTCCGGTTTACCTCAGGGAAATCCGCCGAGCGGGGTCGCGGCTTGGTATTGTCTGGTCGATGCGGTGGCAATCGGTGGAGGTCCCGTGGCGGCACGCTGGCTTAACGGGGCACGGAGTCGATCCGGAGCCCAGTCTATAGTCGAAGGAAGTCATGACGCTGGTATATTGGCGTCGCTTCGCTGGTGTATAAATCACGCGAAATTTCCTCTTTTTGCGCTGATTATAATTTTATGAAGGGCCGGTCTTCAAAACAAAATACGGTCGGCCTTTCATTCCTCCGGCTTGGTGTACTCAAATTGCACAATTTCCCAATTGTCATATTCGAGCGGGTCGCCTTCATTCCAATGAATTTGACAAACAAATTTGTCTTTTGATGGGTCTACTGCGGATTGGCCGCCGGTCGCGGTGTTGATTACATAGGTGTAGTTGCCAAGCGCCCAAGCGGTGTAGTCATCTTCGGTCAGCTCTCCTATGGAAATGTCCTCGTAATTGTTTCTAAGATACTGATTGCATTGAAGTGCGGCGAGTCTGGATTTTTCATTGGATACCATGGAAAATTTTTCCGCGGGGTCGTCCGACTGGACAAGAAAAAGATCGGAGGATACGACATCTTCCAGGAAGGGCTTGATGCCCTTTATCAAGAACACATAGGCAGCGACTACAAATAGGATGAGCAAGACAATGGAAGTAATTTTGTGTTTCATTGCGGTCTCCGTCATGCTTCGGAAAGCTATTCTTTTTTAAAGAAATCAGGTAAATGACGATAATTGATCGAGGGGGTTCCGCGGCACGGGGATTCGATGCGTTTTTTTT
>JAKEEL010000106.1 GCA_022616595.1 Methylococcaceae bacterium | reverse complement strand
GTTGCCACGACATCGTTTATATCCCGCGACTTTTTCAGATTGTCTGTATAATCTGAAACCAGATCAAGATAAGATTTTGACACTGCAAACTGAGATTCACAAAGTCTTTCGAATGCAGCCTGATAAATTTCGCTTAATTCCTTGAACGACTCAATATCTCTGTCCGAGGGAATCGGCATGAGAAAAGAATTCGCGGAAACATCGATAAACTCCTTTCTTCCCGTATCTCCAATCCCTTGGCTCAATTGCAGGGCTGCCAGCGTCATTTTATCCCATTGTTTCGATGCAATATTGCAGACCAGCTCGCGGGTCAAACTAATATTCTTGTCGCCGATATCTTTGAATAATCCGGCCAAAGACCTGGATGATTCCTGCCAATTTTCTATAAATTGTTTTTCCATAGGACTCTCCTGAATAATCTGAGCGAATTTAAAAAAGATTTCGATTGTTCCAATCTCGAAATACCGTATTGATCGAAGTCCCGAAAATGAATTTCGTGGTTTATCAAGGATTCGGTCGTGCGGCTCCCAGGCGCTCCAGCATTGCAATGATCGCTTTCATCTGAGGCGCGTCGTGGTTGTAGAAATCGGGCGCGTAAGTGTTTGCGCTCGAATATCCCCAAAAATCCCAGCACCCTTTCGGATTGAAGGGCACCGGTTGCGACGGCTTGATTTGCGGGTATAGCACAATCAATGCATTGGTGTCGGCGACTTCGTTGTAGCCTGTCGTGGTAACGTATTCCTCGCCAATTACTTCCGAACCCTGTTCGCATCCGTGCAATACGATGTGTACCCGGCACTTCTCGGTTTCACAGGCAGCCGGAATATACACATACGCGCTGTCATCCATACTCGAATAGTCGCGTGCCGTTCCGAAATCGGGAACGAATTCGCTTTGTCGAAACGCGACAAGCCGTCCGGACAGCTTTTCCGCGGGCGAACGTAAATCCGGATAAAGAAATTTCAAAAGGTGATTCGACTGTTCAAAACCGCAATTGTTGATGAAGGGAGCCTTGGTTTCCGAACAAGGTACATCGCTCGCATTGTCCGTAATAATCGCATGACCGGCATCCACCGTATTGTCAAATCGCAGATTGTCTTCCTTTAAACCAAGGTTTTTATAGAACTCCAGAGTTTGCTCGACCACTAGTGATTTCACGACGTCGTCCGCAGAACCCGTGAAAATATATACGCGGTCGTCCAATAGATTTTCCAGCGGATCGATGGCCCCCGCGTCTGCAAATTCCTTGGCTTTCCGAATGAGTTTCGCCGTATGCGGCCCGACCGATTCCGTGAGCGGATTCATGCATGCAGTGGTCGCGTTTTCCAAAAAGGTATTGGCCGTATAGGATCCGGCACAGTAGTAGGGACCGCCGGCGATAATCGCCGCGCCGCTGAAATAACGCGAGTAGGCGACATGAAGCTGGGTTGTCATAAATGCGCCCGAGGACAGCCCCGATATCGTGGTTTGCGTGATATCGGCGGCATAACCGGCCAATGGATTAACTTCGTCCGCCCGAGAAACGGAAAAAACCGCTGAAATAACAAGCGCGGCCAGAAAACGTTGACGATTCATGATGAACTACTCCTGCGTTTTATCCGGGTGAATACCTGGAATATCCGGGCGACGCGATGACTTGGATCGATAAGGGGTCGGTCAGCCCGGTTCTCCGAAAAACCTGCCTTGATCGCGTGTATGTGGAATAGCTTACACCGGAATGCTGCAGCGCACAAGAACTAAATTACGCTTGAGGCCGCTCGGAAAAGGGATGTCAGACAGATCGACCTCAAGATCGAACAGCTCCGTTGCAATCCTCGCGACCGTGCGTCAACTGCCAAATCGCTGTAAGCGCGATTCTGAACCGGCAATATCAATTCATTCCAAACCCAATTTTTTAAGTCGATAGCGCAGGGCGCGAAAGGTAATTCCGAGCTTTTTAGCCGCCGCCGTTCTGTTCCAATGGGTCTGTTCAAGTGCTTGAATGATGGCCTGTTTTTCGATCTCGTCCATGTAATTTTCGAGGGAGACCGGTTTTGCGGTTTGTTCGGGTACCGAGACCTTGAGCGCGGGAACATCCGGAAGACCGAGATCGGCGGCCGAAATCCGATTGTTTTCGCAAAGGGCCATTGAGCGCTCCAGAATATTTTCCAATTCGCGGACATTACCCGGAAAATTGTAGGCTTGCAGGGCGGATAAGGCATCCGGACTGAGTTCGGTCACGGGAAGCCCGGTCTGGCCGCTCAACTTATTCAGAATATGTTCGGAAAGGGTCGCAATGTCGCCGATTCTTTCCCGTAACGGGGGCACCGACAGTTCAATCACGTTAATCCGGTAATAAAGATCCTGTCTGAACACACCCTGATCCACCAGTTCCGTGAGATTCTTGTGCGTCGCGCTCAAAATGCGGATGTCGACCGGGATCTCCTCCTGAGATCCCACCGGCCGGACCTGTTTTTCCTGAATCGCGCGTAACAATTTGACTTGGAGCGATTGAGGAAGATCGGCGATTTCATCCAGAAACAGCGTACCCCCGTCCGCGGCCCGGAAGAGTCCCGGTTTATCCGAAACGGCACCGGTGAAGCTTCCCTTGAGATGGCCGAAAAATTCGCTTTCCATGAGTTCGGCCGGAATTGCACCGCAGTTGATTGCGACAAAGGGTTTGTCATGGCGCGAACTTTTTTCATGGATCAGGCGGGCCACCAACTCTTTACCGGTTCCCGATTCCCCGCTGATATAAATCGGCGCCTGGCTGCGCGCAACCTTCATGATTTTCGAGCGAATCTCGCGCATCACCGCGGAATCGCCGAGCAATTGTTGGCGGGAGCGCCGGTCTTTTAGCGGGTAGGTGCCGAGCCTCAGCGCACTATCGACCAGTTTTCTGAGCATCGCCAGGTCGATCGGTTTGGATACGAAATCGAACGCGCCCATTTTCAATGCACGAACCGCCGAATCCATGCTGCCATGTGCGGTGATGACCGCAACCGGAAGGGACGGCATCCTTTCCTGGATATGGCTGACCAGATCCAGGCCGTCTCCATCCGGCAGTTTCATGTCGGTCAGGCACAGATCGAAACGATCCTGCTCCAACAGGGCGCGCGCCTCGTTCACGGTGCCTGCGCTGCGGCAGTCTATATCCATGCGGGCCAGCGTGATCTCGAGAAGTTCACGGATTGCCGGTTCGTCGTCCACGACTAAAGTAATCGGTCTTCTCATATCGCGATGACGCTGTTATCCGCTGTGGGCAGGCAGATCCGGAAGCAACTGCCGCCGGACCGGGCGGGTTCGTATTCGAGTTTGGATAAATTCAATTCCGCCAGCTCCTTGGCAATATACAATCCCAATCCGGTGCCCGCGGTTGAAGTCGTGAAAAATGGTTCAAAAATCTGGTTCACCTGGTCCGGGCTGATCCCCGGTCCGTGATCTCGGACCTCGATGCAGCACATCGAGTTGAGAGGCCTGATTTTCATGTCGATTGTTTCGGAAGACTTACGGCCATATCTCAGGGCATTGGAGCAAAGGTTCCCCAATATCTGTTTCAAGTGGCCGGGATCACAATGAATTCGAATGTTTTCCGAAGAGACGGACAAACGGAAAGGCGACTCCGTCAGTTGCTGCTCCAGTATGAAATCCGCGATAAAGCTTTTCATCCATCGTTCCAGATGAATGGTTTCGGGTTTCGACTCCCGGCGCCTTGAAATTTGCAGCACGGTTTCGATCACATCGTTGACTCGGACGGTGTGCTCACGAATGATTTCGAGCAGACGCCGATCTTGTTTTTCCAAGTTCCTGCATTCGGCGAGCAGCTGGCTCGCGTGGCTGATCGCGCCGAGCGGATTTCTGATTTCATGCGCGATGCTCGCGGTCAGGCGCCCCAGCGACGCGAGCTTGCTCTGCTGGACGCGCTGGTTGGACAGGCGGGAATCCTCGAGAAATATCATATGATAGGGTTTCTGTGTTTTCTCAAGCCGGGTAAAACGCACATTCACATTCAGTTTGGGGTTGGCGGGCAGAATGACCGAATCGTGCGCATTATCCAGTTTCCATTGACGAAAATATTCCGCGAGATTCTGCGATATGGACTCGATTTGACGGGGTCTGGAACTCAGCTTGAACAACCGCAGAGCCGAAGGATTCATGACCTGAATCCGCTCGTCCTGATCGAGTATGATAATCGCGGACTGAAGATGATCAATTATATGCGCGTTCAGGAGTTCCTGATCGGCCAGTTCGATACTTTTTTCCGCCGCGATCGCTTCACTCTGCTCGGCGCGTTTCGCGAGCCCCATGGCCAGGAGCGATATGGTGAAAAATGACGCCCCGAGCATTCCGGTGTAGGTATAAGCGGTGGTGTCGAAGGAGTGCGTAACGTGGGAGTAGACCTGCTCGCTGAATACCGCGATCGTCGACAGCGCCGCGAAAAACAGCGCACAGCGCCCCCCCACGAGCAGTCCGCCCGCGGCGAGGGCGACCGCGATCAATATCCCGATCCCGCTTGCGACGCCGCCGCTCGCATGCATCAACAGAGTCAGCGCGATGATGTCGCAGAATATCTGCAACTGCGCCTGGATCGGGAACCCCGGCTTTCGCATGATCGAACAG
>JAKEEL010000105.1 GCA_022616595.1 Methylococcaceae bacterium | reverse complement strand
GTGCCAAAATTAAAACATATTGAAATATAATTAGTTTTTTAATTTCTTGTCAGATCCGGAGCGCAAACTGTAAAAATTATTGACACTTTTCCGATCCAAGGGCTGTTCGATCACCACAAATTTATGGATCGCAATCCACTACTCGTACCCTTGTTTGCTGTTCCGCGGACCTGTCGCACAACGTAGAAAAAACCAGGATTCCCATATCGGCAGTTAACAGTCCTTTGAAATCAAAGTATTACTGTCAAGCTGATCCGTGATGATTATACCCGTTTTTATGCTAGGGGTGCTCGAACGGTGGCAAATTCAGTGTAAAATATTCTGACACATTTTCCGGGCCTTCCAAGGCAGGGCGGGTTGTTCAACCCGCCCCGGATTTCATCGGGCGCCTCATTTCGTTGAAGCGTTTTTGACGTGACACCAATCCCGTTCCGCCCGGACTATCCTTTCTCGCTCCCGGTGTCTTCGATCGCTCGAACAGTGCGGATTTGATGGCGCGAATGTCCGGGCATTTGTGCTAGTCTAAGCCCCATTCCTTCCTTGAAAGGCGGAGTTTTGTGATGCAAGCTTTGACCGAACTCACCACCACGATCGCGCTGACCATGGGAGTCGCCTGGGCCAGCGGGATCAATCTTTATGCGACCTTGTTGATGCTCGGGTTCCTGGCCAACACCGGAAACATCAATTTACCTCCCGATCTCCGGATTGTCGCGGACCCGCTGGTGATGACCGCCGCGGGTTTCATGTATTTCGTCGAATTCTTCGCCGACAAGGTTCCCGGAGTCGATACCGGATGGGATGCCATCCACACTTTCATCCGCATTCCGGCCGGCGCGATTCTCGCTGCCTGCGCGGTCGGCGAAATCGGCCCGGCGGCACAAGTTGCCGCGGCCCTGATCGGGGGCAGCCTCAGCGCGGGGACTCACGCAACCAAAGCCGGGTCCAGGGTACTGATCAATACTTCACCGGAACCGTTTTCGAACTGGGCGGTCTCGGTCGGCGAGGATATCGCGGTGATCGCGGGCCTTTGGACCGCGCTGAATCACCCGGTTCTGTTTCTGATACTCCTGGTCCTGTTTATTCTGGTCTGTATTTGGTTGCTGCCGAAACTTTGGCAAGGGATCAAGAAAGTATTTCGCTTCCTGGGCAGCTTTTTCCAAAAACCGCAACAACCTTCCGCGCTGGATCGCCAGAAGTGAAGTCTCGATCGAGTTTTTCTTGACTAAAGACACCGGGACCGGTTTAATACGCGTCCACGCAATATCCCCGCAACCGGCCAGGTAGCTCAGTCGGTAGAGCAGAGGACTGAAAATCCTCGTGTCGAGTGTTCGATTCACTCCCTGGCCACCACTAAAAACAAAGAACTTGAAGACATCATCGTAACTGCAAAATCGCGCGGCTACCGGAGGGTGACAAAAATCGCGCAACATTACACTTTGCAGTGGATAATTGCCGGAAAGTGTCCCGCTACTGCCCCGCATAAATAAAAAAGCCCAACGATTTCTCGTAAGACTTTGTTTTTCTTGGTGGGCCGTGTGCGATTCGAACGCACGACCATCGCATTAAAAGTGCGGTGCTCTACCGACTGAGCTAACGGCCCGGAAGTGAACGGAGCATTCTACAGGAATGGGTGCAAATGGCAAGTCAAGCCAAAATTTTTATTGTCTCTCTGATACTTAGGTACGGTGTTATACCCGGTTACCGGTAACGGGTCGGATCTTCGAGGCCGGCGCTTAGAAAGCCTTCCGCGCGCAATCGGCAGGCATCGCAGATCCGGCAGGCACGGCCTTCCGCATCCGCGGCGTAGCAGGATACGGTCATTGAATAATCCACGCCGAGGTCGAATCCGGTCCGGACAATCTCGGCTTTGCTGAGATGTATCAGTGGCGTATTGATCCGGATTTTTCTGCCTTCCAGCGCGGACTTGGTCGCTAGATTGGCCATCGCCTGAAACGCGTGAACGTATTCGGGTCTGCAATCCGGATATCCGGAGTAATCGACCGCATTCACTCCGATAAAAATATCACGCGCCTCCAATACTTCAGCCCATCCGAGCGCATAGGCCAGAAAAACGGTATTTCGAGCCGGAACGTAAGTGGCGGGAATCCCGTCGGAGGGCTGATCGGGAATGGCTATCGATTCATCGGTTAATGCCGATCCACCGAAGGTGTCCGGCGCGAGCGAAATGATTTTATGTTCGGCCAAGCGATATTTCGCGGCGATTCTGCGCGCGGCATTGAGTTCGGCATTATGCCTTTGGCCGTAATCGAAACTCAAGGCATGACAGTCGAATCCCTGCTCGAGGGCCAGTACCAGCGTCGTGATGGAATCGAGTCCTCCGGACAGCAACAAGACGGCCTTGGGCTTTTCATTCGGCGTCATTTTCCCGCGACATCACCCCACAAGACCTTGTGCAATTGGATCTGGAATCTGACCGGAAGGCCGTCCTCGAGAATGCTGTCCGCGAGCCGCGCAGCATCCAAGCATCCGGTCACGGGCGAAAACAGTACGCCACAGCGCTCGTCGAGAGCGAACCGTTTCAGGGTTTCCCTGGCCCACAGGTAATCGTCCCGGGTTCCGATCACAAACTTGACCTGATCTTTCTTGTCCAGATAGCGAATATTTTCATAACGATTGCGATGCTCCTCGCCTGAACTCGGGGTCTTCAGATCCATGACTTTGACGACGTTTGGATTCACCGCCGAAACATCCATCGCTCCACCGGTTTCCAAAGAAACCAGGTATCCGTTCTCAATCAATCTGTCCAGTAAAAAAACACAGTTTTTTTGCGCGAGCGGTTCACCGCCGGTAACGGTCACGTAACGAGTCGGAAATCCGGCGGTACGCGCGAGAATATCCTCCAGCGAAATTTTCTCCCCGCCCGTGAATGCATATTCCGTATCGCAATAGGTGCACCGAAGAGGGCAACCGGTCAGGCGAATAAAAGTCGTCGGGATTCCGACGGTCGCCGATTCGCCCTGAATCGAGTAAAAAATTTCGGTCACCCGCAGAAAGCGCGCGTTCATACTTCCGGGACCGATACCGCGATCTTTCGCCTCCTTTGAACTCGCAAATGAATTCCGCTCACGCGATCAATGGCCTTGCTTGCGCATACGATCCAATCGATGTTGAGCCAATTGCGCCGCATTGCTATCCGGATATCGCTGGATCACCGATTTGAGGATTTCGCGTGCGCTTTTCCATTTCGATTCTTCATATTCGATATAACCGAGTTTGAGTAATGCATCCGGGACTTTATGGCTATCCGGATATTTCTCCATCACCTGATTGAAATTAGCCCGCGCGCTGTCAAATTCGCGCTTGACATAATAGGTTTCTCCGAGCCAGTACTGGGAATTATCGGCGTATTCACCGCTCGGGAAAGCTTCGATCAGGCGTGAAAAATCCGCGATGGCGTCATCGTAGCGTCCGTTATTCAAGTAGACAAACGCTTCCTGATAAATACTCGCTTCCTTTCCGGAACCGCCCACATCCGGATTTTCCGATCCGTTGGCGTCCGGATTTCCCGTTTCGCCGGCACCCCGGCCATGCTTGTCCGACGTGCCTTGACTGGCAGTCTCCTCGATGGGAACCACTTCGGATGGAGCCGGGGGCGGAACCGCGGGTGCAGGCGTTTGTGGATTCTCCGCCTTGGCGCCGGAATCCGGGACCGCGGGCGGAGGAGTGGCCGAGCCGGCTCCCGCGCGTTCGAGTTCCAACAGGCGCTTGTCGAGATCGAGATAGAGACTCTGCTGCCGGTCCCCGATCCGATCCAGGTCATGCTGGATTTTATCGGCGTCCCCGCGAAGTTGCTGGACTTCGTTCTGCAAGCGATCGATGCGATCGAGCATCTCCATCAAGGCCGGACCGGACTGGCGGCTTTCAAGCCGGGCAACGCGCGCGGCCAGGTCCGCATCGGCTGAGGTTTGTGCATAGGCCGGTACTGTCAATACCGGCAACAGATAAATCCATAGAATCTTGTGCATCGATCAATATCCCGGATATCTAATCTCGACACGACGATTGAGCTGCCAGGCGGCCTCGTCGTGACCGGAGGACGCGGGTTTCTCCTCGCCGTAACTGACGATGCTGAGCTGGTCTTGGCCCACCCCCTGCACCCCGAGTTTACGCGCGACCGAATTCGCACGCTGTTCACCGAGCGCGATATTATACTCGCGGGAGCCCCGTTCATCCGCATGGCCGTCGAGGGTCACCTGGATTTCCGGATGACTGGACAGATATCGCGCGTGCGCTTCAATGACCGGGATGAACTCAGGAGCGATCTCCGCGCTGTCATACATGAAATAGATCACGCGTTTGGATAAGGGACTCTGCGGGTCATCCAGAGGACTGCCCGAATAGCCGGGACTGCCCGAATAACCCGGACCCGACGGAATGCCTTGCGATTCGGCACCATACTCGTCGCGGCCCTGCTGTCCAGCGGCCTCCGCGGCCTCGTCTTCGGAAAGGCTTTCTGAATCCGGAGTCGTTTCGCATCCTGCGAGTAATGCGACAAACGCCAGGATCATGATTTTGTAAATGACTTGTTTCATACGTTGGTACCTTTGCTCCATTCTATTTTGCTGCAAAAAAATCGCTCAACGAATCGCTCCGCCCTTAACGGACCGCCCGGCTTTCCGTTCATTTCAATGGTCAATTTTGCGGTGACCAGGCGGGTTCGCGAACGCCGCCGGCGTTGGTCACAAGCTGTTGACGAAAAAGACCGTCCACGGACACGGCGGACAGTTGCTCCCGGCCTCCGCGCCGCGTCGCATAAAGCACCATGCTGCCGTTCGGGGCGAAACTCGGAGACTCATCCCCGCTCCCGTCGGTCAACGTGCTCAGATTCCCGGTTGCGAGTTCCAAAATTGCGATGCGGTATCGCCCTCCCGAACCATGCACCATGGCCACGAAGCGGCCGTCCGATGAAACCGCGGCTCCCGCATTGTAATTGCCCTCGAAGGTCAGGCGGCGGGTTTCCCGGTCCGCGAGCCCGATCGAATAAAGCTGTGGAGTACCGCCGCGGTCCGAGGTAAAGAAGATCCTTGCGCCGTCCGCGGACCAGACCGGCTCGGTGTCGATCGAGAAATTGCGGGTCAGTCTTTCCAGGGAGCGCGAGGTCAGATTCAGCACATAAATTTCGGGGTCGCCGTCCTTGGACAAGGTCAACGCCAGCCGGTCGCCGTCCGGCGACCAGGCCGGAGCACCGTTAATTCCGGGAAATGCCGCGACCTGCTCCCGGCTGCCCGTAGCGACCGTTTGGATAAAGACCGCGGACACTTTCTTTTCAAAGGAGACATAGGCAATCTTCGATCCGTCCGGAGACCAGGCCGGAGACATGACCGGCTCCCGCGATGTCAGGATCGTTTGCGGATTGTAACCGTCCGCGTCGGAAACCTGAAGGATAAACTCGCGCCTTTTATCCGCCTTGAGCGTATCGGTGACATAGGCGATCCGGGAGCTGAATACACCGGGTTGGCCGGTGATCTTTTCATAGATGAGATCCGCGATCTTGTGCGCGACCCGCCTCAATCCCGCCCGGCTGCCGGGAATGCCGTAGACGGCGATCTGTTCCTTTCTGAAGGTATCGAACAAATTGAATTCGATTGAATACCGGTCCGCCCCGACCAGCCGGGCGCGTCCGATTACCAGATATTCCTGTCCAAGCGCCTGCCAGGTTCCGAAATCCACTTC
>JAKEEL010000104.1 GCA_022616595.1 Methylococcaceae bacterium | reverse complement strand
TCATGGCGCAAAATCAGACGGTCGACAGCAGGGTTCACTACGACATGGATCCGCGCGTATTCGAGCGGATGCTCGATCGCAACATGAATTATTCATCGGGTTATTATCTGAGCGGCGACGAGGATCTGGATGTTGCTCAAATTAACAAAATGAAGAAAATCGCCGCGATCTGCGGCATGAAACCGGGAAACCGGCTGTTGGACATCGGCTGCGGATGGTCCGGGCCCTTGATGTATTTCGCCGAGCATTACGGCTGCGACGCCACGGGACTGACCGTGAGTGAAGTCCAGCGCGACTTCGCGATCGAGGCTGCAAAACGCAGAGGTCTCGAACCGCGGGTGCATATCGATGTTTGCGACGTGCTGGACTCTTCGTTCGCCAAAGAAAGCTTCGACCAGGTGATCTTTTTGGAAAGCATTATTCATATGCGCGAAAAAGATAAAATTTTCGCGCTCTGCCACAAGGTCCTGAAACCCGGCGGTATCCTGTTCGTGCAGGAGAGCTGTTACGACCGGAACTCCCTGACCCGCAAATACCGCAAGGACCGGGGTTTCCAGGCAGTCGATCAGGCATTCGGGTATACCGGTGCCATGATCTCGGGCGGTGAGATGTTGCGATTGATGGAAGAGGCCGGCCTGTCGCCTGTTTATCTTGAAAACGTTTCCAACCACTATCAAAAAACCTTGAGCCAGTGGGCCGAGAATCTGGATCTTCACCAGGCCGAACTCCGAGAAGCCGCAGGCGATTTTTTTGTCGAATTCCGCCGCTACATCATGCTGGCGATCGCGACTTACCGCGCCGGGACCACCTTGTGTCATCTGATGGCCGCGCAGAAATCCCCGAATCGATGGACCGGCAGGATTTCCGGTTGACAGGATCGATGCATCGGTGTTCCGGCGACTGCCGGCAAGCGCTGCGCTCGCTGGCCGCGATGTTTTAGATGACTCGGCCATCGCGTGATATTCATATCACCGGGATCGGAATGGTGACCCCGGTGGGAATTGGCAGAGATCACAGTTGGGAAGGATTTTGCGCGGGACGGTCGGGCATTGCTGCGGTTTGCGCCTATGATGCGAGTCAAGACCCGGTGCGCATTGCCGCGGAGATCCCCGATTTCGATGCGGTCTTCGCCGAAAAAGTCCGCTTGCCGTTTCGTCAACGCTACGCGCGTTTTACCCGACTGGCCCTGCTCGCCGGACAGGAAGCGCTCGACGATGCCGGGCTCGATCTGGACAAAGAGGATGTGACGCGCATCGGTATCGTGATGGGTGTCGGCGCGGGTCCCTTGCATTATATGGGTCCGGTCGAAGAAGCGATGCGCGGAGGGTGCGCCGGGATCGACAAGATCATCGACCATCACTTCGTGGTCAAAACCATGTTCAACGCGCCGGCCAGTATGTTGAGCATACGGCACGGACTGGAAGGTCCGTCCACGACGGTCTGCGCGGCCTGCGCCTCGGGTGCTCACGCGGTTGCATTGGCCATGGCTTGGCTGGACGGCGGACAGGTCGATGTAGTCATTGCCGGCGCCACCGATTCCACCGTGACCAAGCATACTCTGCTGGCCTATCACCGGGCCGGTGCGCTGTCGTCCGCGAATGAAATGGGCGCATCCGCCAGCCGGCCCTTCGATCGCGACCGCAGCGGCTTTATCATGGGCGAAGGGGCTGCGGCGCTGGTGCTCGAGTCAGGCCAACATGCGCGCAGGCGCGGCGCGGAAAGCTATGCGCGGCTGCTCGGCTGCGGTCTGGTCAGTGAAGCCTATCAATTGGCCGCGCCGCGCAAGGACGGCGATTATATGGCGCGGACCATGCGCTTGGCCCTGGCGGACGCGGGGATCGCAGCCGATGCCATTGCCTATGTCAACGCGCACGCGCCATCGACGCCGCTTGGTGACGCGGCGGAGGCCAGGGCGATCAAAGCCGTGTTCAGGGATAAGGTTTGCAAAATTCCGGTCACAGCGCCCAAGTCCATGATGGGTCATCCGATCGGCGCTTCGTCCGCGATACAAATCGCGCTGACTGCGATGAGCATCCGGCATGGAATCGTGACCCCGACGATCAATCTGGATCATCAGGACTCTGAAATCGAATTGGACGTCATTCCAAGCCAAGCGCTCGAAATGCCGGTTCCTTATGCGATCTGCAACGCCTTTGGTTTCGGCGGCCATAACGCCTGTGTGGTTCTGGGCCGGTAGCGCCCGGAAAGAAGTATTTAAAATGCGCCGTCCAGGATTACAAGCCATTCGAAATCCAAAGCCATGAATCAGAGCCCGCCGCTCGCCGAGATCTTTTCCCAGGGCGATGAAATTGTAAGCGGTCAGACCACCGACACCAACGCGGCATGGTTATCGGAGCAACTCGTCCGGATGGGCTTCCAGGTGACCCGCCATACCGCGGTCGGGGACCGCCTGGAGTCCCTGGTCGAATTGCTGCGGGAAATTGCATCGCGGGCCGATTCCTGCATCTGTACCGGCGGTCTCGGGCCGACCAGTGACGATCTGACCGCGGAAGCCGTCGCCGCGGCTTTCGATCGGCCGTTGATCACCGATCTCGATGCGCTGGTTCAGATCGAGGCGCATTTCACCCGGACCGGACGCGAAATGCCCCTGGTCAATCTCAAGCAGGCGCTGCTTCCGGACAAATCTGCACGAATCGACAACCAGTGGGGCACCGCGCCGGGCTTTTCCTTGCGCCACGGACGCTGTTGGTTCGCATTTTTGCCGGGGGTGCCCTTCGAGATGGAACACATGTTTCTGGAGACCGTCCGGCCTGAATTGACCCGGACGTGGCGGCTCGATCCCATGCAATTGGTGACCGTGCGCTGCGCGGGAATCGGAGAATCCGCAATTCAAGAGCGTCTTGGATGCGTTGCATTTCCAGACAAGGTCCGCCTTAGTTTCAGAACCGGTCCGATCGAGAATCAGATCAAACTGCTTTTTCAGCCCGATGTTCCGCAGGCCGATATACAAGCACTGGCCGAGAGGGTCGCCGGGGCGATCGGCTCTCCGGTATTCGGGATCGATGGATTGGAACAGGATTCCGGTGATCTGGTCACGGTCATCGCGCGGCAACTGACGCAGAATCATCAACGCCTGTCGGTGTTGGAGACATTGAGCGCAGGCGCAATCGCTTCGCGTTGCGGCGGCGCGCGCTGGTTCAAGGAAAGTCGCGTGATTCGGGATCGGGCGGAGGTATTCAAGCATCTGGCTGTTTCGTGCCCGGCAGACTCAAACGAAGAATCGTCAGGCAAGGAGGCATCGGTATTGGCGTCCGCGCTGGCCGAACATTGCGGCTCCGATTTCGCGCTGGCTCAGCTATGGAATTTCGACGACCGGGCTCTC
Organism: Methylococcaceae bacterium; assembly: GCA_022616595.1. Classification (GTDB taxonomy): domain Bacteria; phylum Pseudomonadota; class Gammaproteobacteria; order Methylococcales; family UBA1147; genus UBA1147. Next base: position 9,564 of record JAKEEL010000104.1, on the reverse strand, counting down.
GCGGACAGGAATGCGGTAATTTCGGTGTATACTGGCCTCGCCACGCCGACCGGGACTTGCGAGCATTCGTGCAAATTGACCGGAACCGCTTCGAGAAAACAGACGGTCGCGGCTACCCAGGCCCTGGACCTGTTGCGCCGCTATCTGCAGGGATGCCTGTAGACGGTCAATCGGGGCTCCTTCGGTTTCAAGACGGGCAGGTTTGATGACCCAAGACCAGGACCTTACGATCCAGGATATGCCGCAGCCGCGGTAATTGGAAAACTCGGGCCAGTTGCAACAGTGAGTACTGCCTCCGGGTATTTTTGACCCGGAACATCAAATTCGCTATGCTCGTGATGATCCACTCGCAGCGTTTCCAACCCCATGACCACCATCGCCTTCGATACCCTGAAGTTCGCCAAACGGCTCAAAGAGGCCGGATTCACCGAGCAGCAGGCCGAGGCACTGGCCGCCGCGGAGGCGGAATTCATCGAAGAAAACCTGGCCGGCAAACGCGATCTGAAGGAAACGGAGGCGGCTCTGAAACGGGATATCAAGGAACTTGAGGCGGCTCTGAAACGGGATATCAAGGAACTTGAGGTGGCTCTGAAACGGGATATCAAGGAAAATGAGTCGATTCTGATACGGGATATCAAGGAAAATGAGGCCGCTCTGAAACGGGATATCAAGGAACTTGAGGTTGCGCTGAAACGGGATATGGAAGCGTTGGAAGCCACGTTGCGCAACGAGATCAAACAGCTTGACCTCAAAATCGAGCAACTTCGCTACGACCTTGACCACAAGCTCGAACAACTTCGTTCCGATCTTACCCGAGACATAAAGCAGCTTGACCTCAAGATCGAACAACTTCGCACGGATCTCACCCGAGACATGAAAGAACTTGAATATCGCATGACCATCAAACTTGGGGCGATGCTGGTAGTGGCCGTGGGAGCGATGGCGGCGCTGGTGAAGATCCTGTAGGGTCGGTGTTTCGTTTCTGGCGACTTTACAAGGAGGGGATAGAGAAATCCAATTCGGATCCGGGTTACGCCGGGAGGGCAGGCGCTCGCCAAGGGCTGGGTTATGACCGAAATGTTCTATGCGAGCCGCTGCCAGTTGTCTTCCGTTTCGCCTGCGCTGCTGTCCGGAATGCCGAATGCCATGACAGGCATGCCGGGAAACGCGGCGGATGAATCGGAATGGCCGAGCACAATGGCGTCCTGAAGCGCGGTCAAGGTTTCCTGATGTCTGCCGAAGGCATTCACGATTTTGGCCAGGGGTTGTCCCTTCTTGACCACATTGCCGGGTTTCGCGAGAAAGCGGATGATTCCGGTTCGGGACCCATAGGGTTTGTCCGAGTATTTGAGCAGTCTGCCTCGACTATACTCGAACGGTAAAGGGTAGCGGAACAATCGATCGCGCGCTGCAATCATGCCGAGGTTCGCGAGAATGTTCCAGATGGCCTCGAGACCGCAGGTCACATTGGCTTCACTGACGACGTAGGGTTTCCCGAGTTCGAGGGTCAAAGCGGGGATGTCCTCGAGCAGAAGATTGAAGGAGAGGCTCCTTTTGAGTTCCTCGGCATCGACGATCAGGCACATCCCGGCTTCCTTGCCGGCCGCGATCGCTTTCCGGTACGCCTCTTGATGCAGAATCCCGGGGTCGTGGTCGAGCAGAATGTAGGGAATCGAGTCGATCCAGTCGGCATGCAGGTCGAGCACGAGCGTGGGTCCGGTTGCTATAATCGTGTCAAAAATGGAGTGCGCGATTCGTTCGCCCAGGGAACCGTTCGGATTACCGGGAAACGAACGGTTCAGATCTTCGCCGCTCATGCTGATGGTTCGCGATCCGGTTTCGAATCCGAGTGGATTCATGAGTGGAAATGACAGGACCGTGCCGAGCAGGAGACGGCGGCGTATGCTCTTGAACAACTCCTGGATCACCACGATGCCGCTGACTTCATCACCGTGACTGCACGCCGTGAGCCAGACAACAGGCCCCGGATTTGCGCTGGTCGCGGCCATCAGCGGCAGTCGTCTGCGCGACAAGTCGGATCCGGTCATGACTTTCGTGAAGGAATAGTGGATCTTAACTCCTGAGGCGGGGCGCGATTGGCTTCTGCTTAACATGATTTTTTGGTTGAAACACCCAACGCATGATTCCAAGGAAAGTCCCGCATCGCGGGCGGCCTCGAATCAAGAGGCGGGCGCTTGAAGGGTGCGTTCATCGAATAGAGCGCATGATTGGATTGGTTGGTTCGCACCGCTCCATGGGCCATCCTAGTCGAGAACAGAGGAGAGCACAAGGGTCGGTACCGATCGCCGGGGTGATCATCGGCTGTCCGGATGGTCATCTGTCATGAATGGCCTCCCGTTCCCGGCAAGGGAACGTGAAACGACAGCGGTGGATCGGATTGACCTGATTTTTTTCTATTAAGGTGAGGGTTGTGTCATGGATTTTCTAAACATGTGCACAAGGCTTTCAGAAACAACGACGGGGTTTCCTTCAAGCTGATCAAGACGGTCACCGAAGAAAGCATGAATCTGACCGCCGGGTTGATGACCTCGGAAGAGGCCTATACGGAAAAACGCGGTACCTTCATCTAAACCTGTTCATGGCTAAAACCGCGAAAGACCTGAATCTGGATCTGCGAACAGCAGGGGATGGTAAGTAACCGGAACGGCGGGAGGCAGGCTTTTGCCGCTGTATCTGTTTCCGGGGACGTTGGAAACCCGGTTTCCCGACGGAAATCATATTTGTCCCGGTACAGGACACAAGAGGTCTTCGTTCTGCTAAATGTGATTGACCGCACGTTCCTGATCCGGACGACTGGCATACACTTATCCGCTATACCCTTTGCAGGAGTTCGAACGATGCGATTCCACACCATATTTATACTATCCATATCACTCATGCTTGCCTCCTGTGCCAACCAGCCGACCGGGCAAGCGGCGGTCGGCGGTGGTCTTGGCGGAGCGTTGGGCGGAGCTTTCGGTTCGGAGGTGGGCGGAAGAACCGGAGCGATCATCGGAAGTGCTGCCGGAGCCGCGGCCGGCGCTGCGATCGCCACGGATGGTTACGATAAATCCGATGATCATGATCATTATCGCAATTATGATCGATACGATGATGATCGTTACGACGACGATGACGGGTATCGATACCCGAAGCGGCACTACAAACGAAAACATTGTCCGCCCGGCTTGGCCATGCAGGGGCGTTGCTAGAATTTCTTGATCCGGAATCGCTACGCGCTTCCGGCCGCCTGGAACGAACCGGATAGGATATATCGGGGTCAAGGCGGAACAGTTCAGCCCTTCGGAATTCGATCAGGAATTTCCATCCTGGTTGATATTCACGATCATTCGAACCAGATGCGCGACCGAATCGGCCTGCATCTTTTCCATGACATGCGCCCGGTGAACTTCTATGGTTCGTTGGCTTAGATAGAGTTCGGCGGCGATGGTCTTATTCGATTTTCCGTCAACCACGCGCTCGAGAATTTGTCTTTCGCGATCGGTCAGGGAATTCAGGTTGCGGCTGACCTGTTCGCGCTGGATCAGCACGGCGCGATTGCGGTCATCCAGTTCCAAGGCATTGTGTACGCAATCGATGAGATCCTGGTCGCGAAAAGGCTTCTGGATAAAATCGAAAGCGCCTTCGCGCATCGCTTCGACGGCCATCGGTACATCGCCGTGACCGGTGATGAAGATGATCGGCAGAATCGAGTGCCGCCGAGCGAGTTCCTTTTGCAACTCCAAGCCGCTCATTCCGGGCATCCGGATGTCCAGCAGCAGGCAACCGGATCGGTTGGGGTTGAATTCGGCCAGGAAATCCAGCGCCAGTGCGTAGGATTCATGGACCAGGCCTATGGTTTTCATCAGGAATCCCAGGCTGTCCCGGACAGCCTCGTCATCGTCTACGATAAAAACAGTTCGTTTCCCTTGAGCCATGAATTCAATGTTTGATCGCGGGCAAGCGCAGAAAGAATGTCGCGCCGTGATTGGCATTATTCACGAAATCGAGTTGCCCGCCGTGGGAGCGTGCGATCGAACGGCAGATCGAAAGGCCGAGTCCCATACCGCTTTGCTTGGTCGAGAAGAAGGGATCGAAAATCTTGTCGACTGAATTTTCGTCGACACCGGGCCCGCGGTCAACCACCTCGATACGCACAAATTCGTCTCCATCCTTTACGGTCCGGATAACCAGATTCTGACCGTGCGTTCCGGGCTCCTGCATCGCATCGACACCGTTGCGTATCAGATTGAAAATCACCTGTTGGATCTGGACCGGGTCCGCCTGGAGCTGGGGAAGATCCTCTTCGAGTTCGAGCTTGATCGCCGATCGGAAGCCGGGATTTTCCATATTGGCCAAAGACACGACATCCTTGATCAAGGCGTTCAGATCCACGTTTTCCCGGGGAACGGACCGCATCCTGGCAAAATCGCGCAATCGATGCAAAACCTTGGCTGCCCGATGCGCCTGAGCGCTTGCCTGTTTCATCGCGTGCATCAGATCTTCGGGGTCCGCCGTGCCCGCGGCGAGCAGCCGTTGCGAGGCATCGGTATAATTCACGATCGCGGCGAGCGGTTGGTTGATTTCATGCGCGATGCCTGCGACCATCTCGCCGAGGGTCGTGATCCGGGCGACGTGGGCGATGCGATCGCGCAACTGGCGGGCTTCGGCCTCGGCGTTCAATCGGTCGGTAAAGTCTTCCATCTGGATCACAAACCTCTCCGGAACGCCTTCGCTGTCATGAATCACGCCGATGTGCAGGACCCCGCAGACCTCGGATCCGTTTTTGTGCAGCCAGCGTTGTTGGATCGTGTTGCTTTCCAGTTGCCCCCGCTTGGCCTTCTCGGCGAAATCCGCGCAGTGCTTGCGCTCGTCCGGATGGACCAGATCCATGAAATTCAGGGTAAGCAGTTCCGCCCTTGGAAAGCCGACAATTTTTGTGCAGGCGCGATTCGCGTTCAGTATCCGGCAGTCGAGGTCGCAAGTGACAATTCCGATCGGCGCGTTTTCAAACGTCAGGTGAAGTTGCTGTTCGCTGAACCGGAGCTGTTCTTCGGTGCGTTTGCGGGCACTGATGTCGCGGACAATGCCGGTAAAACTCCGTTCCTCCCCGAATTGGAGTTCACTGACCGCGAGTTCCATCGGGAATACGCTGCCGTCGCTGCGCCGGCCCGAAACCTCCCGTCCGATCCCGATGATCTTGGCCTGACCGGTGCTTAGGTAATTGTCGATGTAGCGGTTGTGCTCATTGGAAAAGGGTTCCGGCATCAACATAGCGACATTTCGGCCGATGACCCGATCCTTGGTGTAACCGAAGATCCGTTCCGCGGCCGAGTTCATCGATTCCACCCGGCCTTGCGAATCGATGCTGATGATTCCATCCGTTGCGGTCTCGAGCACCGCCTTGAATTTGGCTCCGGAAATTTGTAGATACGTGCGTTCCTGCACGACGCCGTCGAGCAAGCCGTCGAAACCGCGGCCAATCCGGGCAAGCGCATCGTTTCCGTTCAGATGGATTCGGGAATTCCAGTTCCCTGCTTTGATCTGCTCGATACGGGATGAGAATTTTGCCAACCGGCGATTGACGCGAAGATAAGGCACGAGGCAGATCGATCCGGTCAGGATCGCAATGCCGATCGGCTCCCGGACCGGAATGATCAGGACTGCCGCGGCGAATCCGCCGAATATAAGAGGTACCAGTAACTTGTGAAAGGTCTGTAAACCCATCGTCGGTCGTGTTGTTGTGCAAGAGATGGTCGAATCCGGGTCGAAATATCCAAGTCATGTGCGGCTGCATTGCGCGGGCAGGGAAAACGCAAGCGCCTGAAATTTCCGATGAGCTGAAACATAACCGCAGCCATCGATATTAGCAAGCGGCCGAATTCATGGAAATCCGATCGACTACGTATTAACCGAAAAAATTTTGAGGCAAGTGCGGATATCACAGATGCATGTCGCCTGATATCGTGGCGCCAGACTTGTATTCGGAAGGGGAACGTCATGCAATCCAATCCTGTTGTTCGTTCAATCACCAATCGCTTCGTGAAACCGGTATCCGATCAACTCGGTTCGCCGGAACTCTATTCGAAACCCTGCGATGCCTGCTTTCAAAAGTCGAACTGTTTGGCCCGGAGTCTGGAGTTGGACGACTTTCGCAGGTACAGTCGCGCCGTCAGTCAATCAAAGCGCATGGCGAAGGGCCACTATCTGTATCGCTTGTCGGACCCTTTCGAAGCCTTGTTCATGATTCTTTCGGGCAGCGTCAAAAGCTGCCGGCTTGATGAAGAGGGAAACGAGCTAATCGTCGGGTTCCATATCCCGGGCGATTTGCTCGCCCTGGATGCGATCGGCGGCCGCTCATATCCATCCTCCGCGATTGTGCTGGAGGATTGTTTCGTCTGCAAAATACCTTACCGGCTCTTCGACGAGAGGTTTTCGGACTCGCCGCGCCTGCACTCGGAACTGATCCGTCAGGCCGCTCAGGCGTTGCGGTCCGAACATTTACATAGCGTATTTCTACGGAAGAATCCCGCCGATGAGCGGCTCGCGCTGTTTTTGGCAGACCTGTCCCGGAGGCTGGAAAGCCGCAACTACGCATGCGATCGGTTCGACCTGAGCCTGTCGCGCCGGGATATCGGCAATTATCTCGGGCTTGCCCTGGAAACCGTGAGCCGTTCCTTTTCGCGTTTGCAGGACGCGGGTTTGATCACCGTGCGCCACCGGCATATCGTCATTCACGACCGGCAGCATCTGGAAATTTTGGGCAGGGGATGCGCGGAGTCCGGTCCGAATGTCCGGCGGGTCCAATGCAATGGCTAAGATTCGAGAGGACGGCAGTAATCGTTCATTTCCATGACCACCGGGCTGACTCTGAGCCAGAGCAGCCCGGATGGTTCCTGGACAATCCGAGATGGTCGGATGGGCCTTCAATCCACCGAAGGCCGCGGCCGATCATTGTACTTTGACGGTATGGCGTTTGCTCGTTCTGATCTTGGGCAAGGTCAGTTTAAGGACCCCGTCTCTATAGGCCGCGCTGGCCTGCTCACAGTTGACTTCGGCGGGAAGAGCCAGGGTTCTGGAAATTTCACCGTGACTGATTTCGCGGCGGAAATATTCGCCCTTGCTTTCTTCCTGTTCCTGTTTCTTTTGGGCGCGGATGGTCAGCATGTTTTCCGTGACCGTAACCTCGATGTCGTCTTTGTCGACACCGGGAAGATTTGCGGTGACCAGAACTTCCTTATCGCCGTCGACGATATCGACCCGGGGTTGGTCCGGACCGAATAAACCGAATCCCGGAAAAGCGCCGCGCAGAAATCGCGGCTCGCGCATCCAGCGGTCGGCGAAGAAATCATCGAAAAGTCGATAGACGTTTTCGATCGGGTGAATCTCGGGAGTTGTTGCGGGAGTCCGTGATTCCGCGGGTTGGGGGGATTTCATTTTTGCCTCTGCGTTCATTGCGTTTCTCCTCGATCTGATGACTCGAAACCAAACCCGGACTGAATCGCCGGGCTAGTGCTTTTGCTTTGAGGCCCCGGTCCATCCCGTTCCGGATGTGTGGAGTCCTCGTTTTCAGATCGCAATTCTAATCGCCGGTGCTGAAGGCGTGTTGATTGAAATCAAAAACAGGCCGGCAATTCATTTTCCGGAAAGCCTCGACCGGATTCGTGTCCAGGCAATACAATCGAACGTCGATTCAACTGAAGATATTCGCGACTTTCTGAACCCGGCTGTTTGCAATATTCAGGATTTCGAGACTGGATTCGGGATTCAGGCTTTGCTGCCTGAGTTTTGCGAAGGCCGGGATCGTTTGAATCAGGGGTAGCCGTTGCGATTGCGGCTTACCGATGTAGCTATGCAATTTTGCGAGGACGACGATTTCGCTCAGAGTCAATTGATCGCCGTTATTGCGAAACCAGTCTTCCGAGGTGGCCGGAATTTCGGCCAGTTCATTGGATAATCCCCATTTTTTCAAGATCGCGACTCCCACCGGTGTTTTGACCAGAGGGATTGCCATTTCAATTTCATTCGCTTCGTACAAATCGGACGGGAAATTCGCCGCGAAATTCAAAAAAGGCACGATCCCGATATCGCAAACCAATCCCGCGAGGAGTGCCTGCTCGGGGTCGATTTTCTTGGTTTTCGAAGCGATCAAGTAGCATAGACTGGATAGATAAATGCTCTGTTTCCAGTATTGCTCCATGCGCTGCCGGATCAGCTTGTTGTCGCATTGAAATATTTGCTTCATGCTCAAACTGGTGACCAGGTTTTTGAGCGCATTCAACCCGATTCGTTTGACCGCGTCGAGACAGCTGCGCACCGGCGCTACCGGCGCGTAGAGCGGGCTGTTGGCGACTTGCATGATCTTGGCGGATATGGCCGGGTCGAGTTGCACGATCTTAACCGCGTCGGCGATTCCGATATCCTGCTTCATCGCATTTCTGAGTTTTACCGCGACATTGGGCAGAGTCGGTAAAATGATGTTCTGATCGCAAAACTGATTGTAAAAGGAATGAAACAGCGTGCTGGTGCTTAAACCATCGCCTTCGGCCGGGCTTTGGAAGGTGAATTTTTTTGCATGGTAAGAAGAGTTACCGATTTCCAGAATTTGGGCCGGTACCCTGAGTAAACTGATCTGTGTCGCCGCACGAACCGTGATGCTATGGGTCATGCCTGTCGATAATGGAAATTTCGCCCTGAACGAGTCGGAAGTCAGGGTTTGGTCGGGAACGCCGTTTTCCTTCAAAACGACTGTGCCCTCCAGGAGATAGAAAACCGATTCGATCGCCTGCCCCTGCTCGAATAAAATCGCATCCTTGGAGAGAACTTCCAATTCCTGGCCAAGTGCAAAAGCACTCAATTCATCATCGCCAAGATTTCTGATCGGAATCAGCTTTTTCAGGGTTTCCACTGCGAGGCTGCGATTTGCAACCGGGCTTGTCTTGAACCAATCAAAATGTATAGGTTCCGTGTGCCGGGATTCGTTGCGCAGCCAGAATCGTTTCATCATCGTTGTTTCTCTTTCGAAAATCCGAGTATTTCCGGGTCCCCAGTGAAGAAATCTTGCCGTGAACGCAGGATTATTCACATCAAGGAATTGACGTCACCTTTTAATGAAAAATATAGCAGTAAACGGCTAAATCGGCGCTGCGATCCGGGTAAAATGGAATAAAGTATCCCTGAATCGGCGCCTGCATGTGCCTGTGCCGAAATTCGAAGTACGTAAGGTAGATCCTGGCGCACCATCTCGCAATTCAGGTGCAACGCAACGCTTGGATCGAATCGAGGTTTCATTATGAAAATCGGGCTGAGCATCGATGGCCGGTCGGTTGAGGCCGAGACGGGCCGCAGCGTTCTCGAGGCGGCGCAGCGCAACGGCATCACGATTCCAACTTTGTGTTATCACAAGGATCTTTCGATTGAAGGTTCGTGCCGTTTATGCATCGTGGAAATCAGTGGATTTCCGCACGCGGCCGCCGCGTGCGGCACCGAAGCGCAGGCCGGCATGGAAATCCGTACCGAGACCGATGCTTTGATCAAGGAACGCCGCTTGATCTTAGAGATGCT
>JAKEEL010000103.1 GCA_022616595.1 Methylococcaceae bacterium | reverse complement strand
GCGGCGAAGCCGGTGAAAGCATTCCTGCCATCGACCAGGACGAGATCGACATATCGACGATCAACTCGCAAACCATGCGCGTGCTGCTGGCCGTGATCGTATTTGCAGCGCTGGTCGGATTGTGGTTGCTTTGGGAGGACGTCCTGCCGGCACTCGCGATCCTGAACGAATGGGTATTGTGGCATAAGTCGGTCATCGTAGACGGGGTCGAGACCCTGAAACCGGTGGCGGTTTCCAATCTGTTGGTCGTGATTCTCTACGTTGTGGTGGCGCTGACCGCGACCCGAAACCTGCCGGGTGTGATGGAAGTGCTGATTATGAACCGCTTCTCCATCGATACCGGCAGCCGGTACGCGATCAATCAATTGATCGGATATGCCCTGATCGCGGCCACCGTGGTATTGGTCGCGGCGGAACTGGGCGGGCAATGGTCCGAGTTGCAATGGCTGGTCGCGGCGCTCGGGGTCGGGCTCGGTTTCGGCCTGCAGGAGATTTTCGCGAATTTCGTTTCCGGAATCATCCTGCTGTTCGAACGTCCGATCCGCATCGGAGATACGGTAACGGTCGGAAACGTGAGCGGCACCGTCTCGCGGATCCAGATTCGCGCGACGACCATCACCGACTGGGAACGTAAAGATCTGGTCGTACCGAACAAGACCTTTATCACCGACCAGTTGATCAACTGGACACGAACCGACAACATCACCCGGATCCTGATTCCGATCGGGATCGCCTATGGTTCCGATACGACGCTGGCTCACCGGATCATCACTGAAATCGTTCGCGCCCACCCCCTGGTGCTGGAGGAACCCGAAGCAACCGTGTTTTTCGTCGGCTTCGGGGACAGTTCGCTCAGATTCGAGATCCGGTTGTTTGTCAGGGAAATCTCCGATCGGTTGCCCTTGACCCACGATCTCCATATGCAGTTGAATCGGGAATTGAAAGAACAGGGCATTGAGATACCCTTTCCACAACAGGATATTCATCTGCGTTCGATCGTCCAGGCTTCGAGTCTGCAAGCGCCGGCGCCGCCGTCCCCCGCTTCGGAAGCCTGGAACCGACCGCCGGGTTGAGGGATATGAATACGGGCGCCTGCTGGTTAATCTTTTCCATCTTTCCGCGACATCACTTAAAATGCGGCCTTCTAACGGCGATTCCAGGCTTTGTCGGACGGTCAGATTATTGCCGGAGACGATCGGCTGACTACTGCCCGCAGCCCATTTTGTTGTTTTTATAAGATCCCGAAACTTTATGAAAGAGCTTTTTTTGCAGTATTTTCCGGGGATCGCCGAAATGGCCAATATTCACCCGCTATTGGTGCATTTTCCGATTGCCTTGTTGACCGGCTTCATCGTTTCCGAGTTGCTCAGCGTTGTCAGCGGCAGCAAAGATCTCAGAATCGCCGGGAAATGGATGCTGTATTTTGGCACCTTGGGTGCGTTGGCCGCGGCGGCCGTGGGCCTTTTAGGTGCCGAAGGCGTTTTTCACGAAGGCGAGGTGCATGAGCAAATGTCCAGACACCGGGATTATGGCCTGAATGTCGTGGCCTTGTCGCTGTTTCTTTGCGCGTGGCGTCTGACGGAGGGACGCGATCTCTTGGGATTGTCGCGCATCATTCAAAATGCGCTCGGGGTACTGATTCTTGTGAACTTGATGCTGGGGGCGGATCTCGGAGGCGGCATGGTTTATAAATACGGCGTCGCGGTTCAGGCCGTACCCAGGGAGGAAATGTCCGAGATGGGGTCCCATGAACACGGCGGCGGAATCGGGTCCGAAATCATGGAATGGGTTCACGGGTTTGTTGAAGAAGAGCGGGTGATCAGAAAGCATTCACACTGAGTAAGCCGGCCGCCGGAATCCGAGCGTTCACGATCGCGGTGCAACCGGCGCCTGCGGCCAAGCCGAATGCACATTTCGAGTTTTCATGAAAACGATTCTTTGTTTTGGAGATTCCAACACTTGGGGCTATATTCCGGGCACCGCAGGGCGATACGACTACCGGATCCGCTGGACAGGCCACCTCCAGATTGCGCTCGGCAACGATTTCCGAGTGATCGAGGAAGGCTTGAACGGCCGGACCACGGTTTGGGACGAACCCTTTCGGGAAGGCCGGAATGGCCGCAAGTTGCTGAGGCCCTTGCTGGAATCGCATGCCCCGGTCGACCTTTTGATTATTGCCCTGGGAACCAACGATCTCAAGCATTTTTACCACGCCGCGGCATACGATTCCGCGCGCGGATTGCAAACGCTGATCACGGTCGCGCGCAGCAGCGCGGCCGGACCGGAGGGAAAGACTCCGGCGATTCTGGTCGTCGCACCGCCGGTGATGTCGGCCCTGTCTGACGCGATGCTCAGACAGTTTGCAGGAGCCCGTGAAAAATCGCTGTACTTTGCCGAGGCCTTTTCGGAGATCGCGAGGATCGAGAACTGTTTCTATCTGGATGCCTCGAAAGTCATCGAATGCAGCGCGATCGACGGAATTCATCTCGACGAAGAGGCGCATCGGAACCTGGCCGGCGCCCTGGAAAACCAGATCCGGGAAATATTCCGGGAATGATTCCTCGGATCGGTTGAATTATCGATCAAGCGGTCCGTTCAACGAGATCAAAAAGCCCCGCCATCCTGTTTTCCGGGCAAGTAATAACTCGGACTGATGAAGCGCAACGCGTTGGCGATTTTTCTGGCCTTGGCGTGGTCTTCCCGGCTTTTCGCGCGCATCTGTTCCAGCTCCTTACCGAAGATTTCGTCAAAGACCGCGCCGGCCGCGGCTTTGCGTTCCGCTTCCGAGGAATACTCGCTTCGAATCCGCCCGAGTTCTCCCTGGTCGAGCCAGTAACCGGCGCAGGTTTGGCATTCATCGACTTCAACGCCCCGTTTGACGCTGAAGAAATGCCTCATCATCAAGGTCGATTCACACTTCGGGCAATGTCGGCGCACCCCGTGATCGACCGAAGCAGTGGGGTCGCGTTCGACCGATAGCAGTTCTTCGCCCTCATGTTCGTGCGTTTCATCGAGCTTTTTCAACTCGAATTGGTCGAACCAGATACCGCCACATCCACCCTGACAGATATCCACAGTAAGGTTTCCCACAGTTTTTTCGGTGAGTGAGCGGCTGCAGGCGGGACATTTCATCGGTATTTCCCCCGGAGTTTTCGTTGAATGAAGTTCAGCGGCCTTGAAAGGCCATGCGTTCAAACCATAATAATAGCCGATTTCAGCAATCGATTCGGTCCGAGCCCAGGGACCATTAAATCGGTCACAAATCCGCAACGCTCTATTGCAAACAGTCGGGGAACTGAACAAACAGAAAGCCTATTTGTTCAACTATACTGAGAATTTTCCGAAGCGGGAGGCAAACCGTGGTCGATACCGGAATCGTTTCCGATCGCAGCGTCTATTTGGAATCCGAGGAAACGGTCCCTGGCGGCAAACCGGCGGCCTTCCATTTCACGGGCGATGCGTTCGAGTATTTCAAGATCTGGATCGTCAATGTGGTGTTGACCGTGTTGACCCTGGGAATTTATTCGGCGTGGGCGAAAGTGCGGCGAAAACGCTATTTCTATGGCAATACCGTGCTGGAGGGCAGCGCATTCGAATACACGGCGGATCCCGTAACGATATTAAAAGGCCGGATGCTCGCGTTTGCGGTGTTCATGGCCTATGTGCTGACGGTCAACGTCTATCCGCTCGCGGAACCTTTCTTGTGGCTGATATTCCTGCCCTTCATCCCCTGGGTGTTGATCAAGGCGCTGAAGTTCAATGCCAGGAATTCGGCCTACCGGCATATCCGGTTCAATTTCGACGCCGGGTATCGCGATGCGCTGTTTGTATTCATCATCATTCCCTTGTCGCTCATATTTACGCTGGGACTGACCTACCCTTGGTTCGCCTACCGGCAGCGGAAATTTGTCAGCGACCATCACCGCTATGGCCTCTCAATGTTTCGATTCCATGCCAGGATCGCGGAGTTCTATAAAATTTACGGGCTTGCATTGCTGGCCTTGCTCGCTGCGGGGAGTATGATCGGTGTCTGCTACGCCTATTTCCTGGCACCCGTTTTTGAAGCTCTGAACCAGAACCGTCCCGCCGAGTTTGAGCCCCTCTCCGGTATCCTATGGATTCCGGCAGGCTTCGCTTTCCTGATTTATCTCGGACTCTTCGCATTTCTCCGGGCTCAACTGCAGAATTTGGCCTGGAACGGTACGAGACTGGAAGAAATCGGCTTCGAAAGCCGCTTGCGCACCTCCGGAATTTTTTGGCTATACCTCTCCAATTCGATCGCGGTTATTCTGAGCGCCGGTTTTCTGATTCCTTGGGCACAAATCAGAATGGCGCGTTACCGAATCGAGCACCTGACCTTATTTTCGCCGCGATCGATGGATCATTTCATCGCCGGTGAACTCGAGAAAGCCGGTGCGGCCGGAGAGGAAGTCGGCGAATTTTTCGATCTGGATATCTCGATCTGATGAACCGGATCGACGGGCTTTACTTCGACGGCAGGGTCTCGCGGCCGACCCGGGTCCAATTGAACTTTGACAGTGAAGGCAATCTGGATTTGCGCGCACGCGACTTTCATCGCGAATATGCTTTCGGCACGCTGAAATTTTCGCCCAGAATTGGAAATGCGCAACGGGACATTTTCCTTCCGGACGGCGGCAAGTGCGAGACATTCGCGAACGATGAAATCGACAAGCTTCTGATCGAAAATCGCACCGGATGGTTCGGCCGGGTGGTCCACGCCCTCGAGAGCCACTTTATTTACGGCCTGGCCTCGGTGCTATTGACCCTTGGATTCGGCTGGAGCTTTGTAAACTACGGGATTCCTGCAATCGCCAAAGAAGTGGCCTTTGCCCTGCCCCTGGAAGCCGACGCCGCGCTCGGCAGACATGCGCTGGACGTTCTGGATCGATTGATCTTTTCGGAATCCGGGCTTGGCCGCGAAGAACGCGACCGCCTGAGCGGACAATTTACGAGCGGGCTCCATGGATTCGATGATCCAGAACGCATTCGATTGTTGTTCAGGAATAGCGTTTCGCTGGGTGCCAACGCAATCGCGCTGCCGTCCGGAATCGTTGTCATCACCGACCAACTGGTCGAACTGGCGGACAATGACGAGGAAATCGCCGCGATATTGGCTCATGAATTGGGCCATGTAAAACACCGGCATGGACTCAGGACCGTACTGCAAAGTTCGGTGGTCGTATTAGTCATCACCTGGCTGACCGGCGACCTTTCATCTCTTTCCGCCCTGTCCGCGGCCCTGCCCGCGCAGATGATCGAAGCAAAATATTCCCGGCATTTCGAACGGGAGGCGGACCAATTCGCACGTGAATACTTGATCGCGAATCGAATCCCGCTGCGCCGATTTTCTGATATCCTGAGCCGTATCGAGGCGGAATCCCCGTCCGGAACGGGCTCCATGACCTTTCTTGCGAGTCACCCGGCGACCGAAGAACGAATCCGATTATTCAGTCCCGAAGTCTCCTCGAAACACGCAATCTCCAATCCCTAAACCATTGAAAAACCGGGAGGTATAACATGAGTGGTTTTGCCACGTTTGTCGTCGTTTTGCTGATTCTTTCGATCGTACTGATCATCATGGGAGTCAAATCGATTCCTCAGGGAATGGCCTATACGGTCGAACGCTTCGGCAAATATATCGGGACCCTGAGTCCCGGGCTGAATCTGATCTACCCGGTCGTGGATAGAATAGGACGAAAAATCAATATGATGGAGCAAGTCCTCGACGTTCCGTCACAAGAAGTGATCACCAAGGACAACGCGATGGTCACGGTCGACGGGGTGGTATTTTTTCAGGTCGTTGAAGCGGCCAAGGCTGCGTACGAGGTCAGCAATCTGGTCAATGCGATCCTGAACCTGGTCATGACCAACATCCGCACCGTGATGGGCTCCATGGATCTGGATGAACTGCTCTCGCAGCGCGATCATATCAACGCCCGGTTGCTGAGTGTCGTGGATGATGCCACCTCGCCTTGGGGGCTCAAGGTCACGCGCATAGAAATCAAGGATATCGCCCCTCCGAAAGACTTGGTCGATTCGATGGCCCGGCAGATGAAGGCCGAACGCGAAAAACGCGCCTCGATTCTCGAAGCCGAGGGCGCACGTCAGGCTGAAATACTGAAAGCCGAAGGTGAAAAGCTGGCCGCGATTCTCGATGCCGAAGGCCGCAAGGAAGCCGCGTTTCGGGACGCCGAGGCGCGTGAACGGCTGGCCGAAGCGGAAGCCAAGGCGACCCAGATGGTCTCGCAGGCGATCGCCTCGGGAGATATCCAGGCGATCAATTATTTCGTCGCTCAGAAATATATCGAGGCGCTCAAGGGAATCGCGATGTCGGAAAACAGTAAGCTGATCATGATGCCCCTGGAATCGTCGAGTGTGATCGGCGCGCTCGGCGGTATCGGTGAACTGGCCAAGGAAGCGTTGAACAAAAAGAGCGCTTGACGTATGGAAAACTTCGACATCGAGTTCTGGTACTGGTGGGTTTTCGCCGTAGTGCTGATGATCCTGGAATTATTCGCGCCGGGCACTTTCTTCCTGTGGATGGGAGTCGCCGCGATCGTGATCGGAGCGGTGGTCGGCTTGATACCGAGCCTGAGCTGGGAAATCCAGATTCTGTGTTTTTCGGTTTTTTCAGTGGTCAGCGTGGTGGCCTGGCGGATCCATCTGAAAAAAAATACCGAGGAATCGGATCAACCCCTGTTGAATCAACGCAGCGCCCAGTACATCGGCCGGGTTCTCACGCTGGACGCTCCGATATCCGATGGCTACGGAAAAACCAGTATCGATCATTCCCTGTGGAAAGTCCGGGGACCCGACTGTCCGGCCAGGACCCGGGTCAGGGTGGTTTCGGTGGACGGTGTGGTATTGATCGTCGAAACGATCGATTGAGGCGTTCACGCATTTCAGGGCTTGATCCGCAAGCCCTGGATCGAGCGTGCCAGGTCGTTCAGATCTTCACTGGAATAGAATCTGCCATAGCGGACTTTATGGTAGAGCCCGGTGATCCGAAGAATTTGAGGGCCAAGCTCCGGGCGCTCGCGGATGACTCTCCGCGCAAAATCGAAGGCGCCCTCGTTGTCTCGTCTTTTGAATCCGGTCCTGGCCAATTTCCGGCAAAACCGTAAATAGAGCGAAAGCCCTTTGTCGGCTTTCGCCGGCGCGGGTTTCAGCAGGGTGAACGCGGTTAAGACCAGGCAGAATGCAAGCGCCCCAGTCAGGCTGAGAACCATGCTTCTCAGGTCTGCCAATCCGAATCGCGAGAGTAATTCATGTTGATTGAACGCGTTGTAGGATAAGACCCATTGGTGCCAGGCATGGTCCAGACTCGCCCAGGCGAAGCGAATGTTTTGAAAAATACCAAGCGATTCGACCAGACTCAGCGTCCCGAGGCCGAAAGTTCCCGGCTCTTGCTGCCTGAAGGCCTCGAACCCTTGTTCGATTCTTTCAGGGGCCACGGCCGCGGTCGGGTCGACCCGCACCCAGCCGCGATTCGCGAGCCAGACTTCCGCCCAGGCATGGGCGTCGAATTGCCGGACTTCCAGAAAGCGGCCGAGCGTGTTGAATTCCCCGCCCTGATAGCCGGTCACGATCCTGGCCGGTATTTTCGCGGCCCGCATCAGGTATACGAAAGCGCTCGCGAAGTGCTCGCAGAATCCGCGTTTTGATTCGAACAGAAAAGATTCGATCGGGTTTTTCGGATACAGGGGAGGTGAAAGGCTATAAAAAAATTCCTCGTCGTGAAAATAGTCCAATGCTTTCTGTACGACAGCTTGTGGTGGGGTTTCCGGCTTTTGCCATCGACCCACCAACGCGGCAATTCGTGAGGAAGGGTGGCCGGGTAACTGCAGGCCCAGTGCGCGTTCGGTTTCGTTCAGGGAACCGGTGTTGTATCGCGGGACGGAAATCAGCGAATAGGAGATCCGTTCGGTCACGGCTTTGCCGTTCAGCAGCAGGAACTCCGGGGTGAGGCTGCTTCCGGGCGGCTTGTTTGCGGGAAGATCCAACGCGAAAAGCCAACGCCGTCCGTGTGGCTCCAAGGTGACTTGATAGCGGAACTTCGGTCCTGACAGATCGACCGGGTACGCGGAACCCGACGGGTGGTCAACCGGCGTCCATCGCGAGCCGTCGGTGTGCCAGAAAACCGGGCCCCTCCAATAGCGATCCCGGACCGGCGGCGGATTGCCCTTGAAGTCGACGCGGAAAGCCACTTCGGAAGATTGGCTGAGCCGGCTGATTTCACCCGGTTGCATGGAATCGCTGAGCCCGCTTCGAGCGGCTCCCGCCGGCGATGCGAGCCCGATGCGGGGAGCGGAAATTCTTGGAAACAGCAGGAACAGAATAATCGCGATCGGAATGGCTTGTAAAACCAGGACGGTAGACAGCTTCACGCGCCGCTTCAAGGGCAGGATCGATCCCGTGGAAAGCCCGACCAGAGCTGTCACGAGCAGACAGGTCGTCAGCACGATATAAAAAATCATCAGCACCGACTGGGTATGCAGAAATTGCGTGATGGCCACGAAGAAACACAGGAAAACAATCAGATAAAGATCCCGAACCCGTTTCAGTTCAAGCATTTTCAGACCCAGCGACACCAGGAAAAAGCTGGTTCCCGCTTCAAGCCCGAGCAGGGTTCCGTGTTCGAAGCTAAGAAGGCCCAATCCGCAACCCGTGAATCCCAAAAGCGGTGTTTTCCCCATCGGTAGCGAGGGTTTCCGGATGCCGGCAAGCCGATAACCGAGCAGGCCGATAAAGAAGACGAAAATCGAATGAGGAACGTGGAAAACATGCGGGAGGGCAACCAGCAGGGTGACCAGCAGGGTAAATAAGGTTGCCGACTTTTCCGGGGCCTGGTTTTCTTGCGTCAACATCGATTCCGGGTCAATGAAGCGCCAGGGCTTTCAGGCAGGCACTGCGGTGCTGTTCGCCGCTCCCCGGTTTTTTCTCGAAACCCGGCAGCCTGAAGCCGTACTGAAGTCCCGAGCGTTCGGCATCGAGAATCGCACGGCACACTCGGCTGATGCGCTCCTCGAGCGTGTTCCCCGGGGTCTGATCGAGATCGAAGTAAAGATCGGCGATCGCCTCCCCGCTGAATTGCTTGACCATCAGACCGTGGCCTTTTGCGTAGGCTTTCCAGTGAATCTTACGCAGCGAATCGCCGCTCCGATAGTGGTCCAATCCGCTGAACTCCTCGCTATCCTGCAATCGGCTCCACGCCTGTCCCTGACTGGTCGTCTGGCGGGCTTTAAGGGTGATCGATTGGCTTGCGGGCTTCGGGTAGACCAGGATCGATCGGGAAAAGTTAAGCGGAGACCAGGCCTTGAACAGCCCGAGCGGATACCGGCTGCTCAATGTGATGGTGCCGGGGTTCAGCCAGCCCCGCCTCGAAGTTTTCAACGGAAGTTCCACAGTGCTCAGCGATCGCGCGGCTATGAAATCCCTGACCGGAGGCTGTCCTTTCAAGGCAACTTCGAGATTCAAACGGCTTGAGCCCGAGGGATTTTCGATGCGGACCAGGGCGCGCGCGGTTTCTCCGGCGAATACCGGCGCGCTGCGCTCAAGGCTTACGCAAAGCCCGGTCAGGGATCGAAAATTGTGCAGGATGGAAACGAGACAGACGCTGCCGAGTAGAAAGGTCAGTATAAACCCCGGATTGTTGTTGTAGATGATCGAGGCCAGCAGCATGATGGCGAGCGTGATTCCGCAGAAAAAACCGGCTTTGGTCGGCAAAATGAAAATACGCCGGTGAGACAGGACAATGGCTTCGCTGCTCGCTTTCTCACCGCGCGTGAAGCGATGGAGACTGAAACGTTCCTTCAGTGCAAGCCTGGTCGGAGCGCGGTACAGTGGTTTGACGCTGGACAAAGGTAGTTTCGGAAGTGGGACATCAAAAAAAATGTTGCGTATTTCAAGGGATCGCAACCCCTTCAAGAATCGGAGCAACCACCGAGGCTGAACGGACGTTGCCGCTTTCGGAAGTGCGGAGTCTGTGTCCTGCAACCGCGGCGATCACCGATTGGATATCCTCGGGTAACAGGAAATCGCGGCCTTCCAGAAACGCCCGCGCTTTGGACGCGCTGAGCAGCGCCAGCCCGGCTCGGGGCGACAATCCGAGCGGATACTCGGAGTAGCCGCGGCTGAAGGCCAGAATCGATTGCAGGTAATCGAGTATAGCTTCCGAACTGTGGACCTCACAGACCGTGGCCTGAGCCTTTTGCAACTGCTCGGCCGGAAGACATACGGGCAGCGACTCGATCAACCGATGGCGCTCGGCTCCCTGCAACAGCGACCGTTCCGCCTGCCGATCGGGATAACCCAATTCGATTTTCATCAGGAACCGGTCGAGTTGGGATTCGGGTAACGGAAAGGTCCCGATTTGTTCGTTCGGGTTTTGCGTTGCGATCACGAAGAAAGGCTTCGGCAGCCGGTGCGTTTCCCCATCGATTGTCACCTGACGCTCCTCCATGGCTTCCAACAAAGCGCTCTGAGCTTTTGGAGGCGAGCGGTTGATTTCATCGGCCAGGATCATTTCGCTGAAAATCGGCCCCGGATGGAACTCGAAAGCATGGTTCCTGGCATCGAAGACGTTCGACCCGAGAATATCCGCGGGCAGGAGGTCGCTGGTAAACTGTATCCGCTGGAAATGAAGCCCGAACAAGCGGGCCAGCGTGTGCGCAAGCGTCGTTTTACCGACACCGGGAATATCCTCGATCAAAAGGTGACCCTTGGCCAGAATACAACACAAGGCCAGGCGTATCTGGTTTTCCTTCCCGAGGACGATCCGGCCCGCGGTTTCGATCAGTTGATTGAGTTTGTCATGCATCGAAAGTCTTGAATGCGCATTGATGGCGGCTCTGCCAAGTATAGAGCCCGATTCGGGCCGGGGCAAAAAGTGCTGTTTCCCACTGTGAGAATACCAAGGCGGGGCGGTTAAAAGAAACGTAGGATGCGCTGAGGCACGAAGCGCATCATTCGGAAGTCGTTTCGTTCCTGCTTCAGGGTGCCGAAAGCTCTCCGGGATGGTTAGATCGCAGCCGGCAGCGCGAACCAATCGGGAACCGGTTCGATTTGAAAGATCCGGTTCGGCAGATGGGTTTTAAAGGTTCTTTCTTCGCCGGACGCCAAGCGATCGCGCAGCCGGAAGGTATTGCAGTCCGCGATCAGATGGGTTCCGAACGGGGTTTCGATCGCATCCTGCACCCATTTCACCGGGAAATAACGGTTGGTCGCCTGTATGGTTTCGATGGGCTGGAAATCCCGGTCGAACAGAATGACCTGGCCTTTGCGGGAATTGGAAAGCATGTAGCCCCTCGAATGCGGCCTGATATGATGCGGGCCCGAGAGTCCCTCGACGATCACCTCGGTTTTCAGCGTTTCCCGGTCGATCCTTGCGAGTGCTCCCTGATAGAACAGCACGGTGATGATTTTCGACGGATCATAAGGATCGACGATCGCCGAATTCATGTGCGTCGTCTGCAACCGGCCCGGATAGCATTTCAAGCGGTGATCGATGGTCTTATCGACGACCCGGGTCCCGCCGCCGTGCGCCAGGTTGTAGCCGTGTTCCGTCGCCCACCAGGACCATAAGATATTCCCTTCGAAATCGACCTCGAGAATCGCATCGACTCCGCTGGAAGTCACGAGCAGGCCGTTTTCGGTGCGCCGGATCGAACGCAGTTGCGAGAACAAAGGACTTCGAATCTCCAGGTCGATCTGTCCGTGTTCATTGAGCCGGACGATGTGTTCGTTCGCCGGAATCCCGTCTTCGGGGCACGGAAGCCCGGTCAAAAAATACAATCCCTCGCCTTCGACATACTGAGTCCCGAAGGGCTTGTCGCGATGAATTTCGCCGAGCGACCGGATTCCGCCGAGACTCCCGTCGTGCTCGAACAACTGGATTTTCCCGCCCATCGAGCCCTTGAACACGTCGTTCGACCGGTCCTCGCCGCGGATGATCCGGTTCAGCCTGAATTTCACGTAGTCCCAGTTGGTCTGGGGATAGGAGACGACGAATTTCATTTTTATTTTGAAAATACGTTGTAGAATCTACCGAGGTACGCAGCGCACCGTTCGCGATGCGGATAAGAAACAACAGATTTTATTTCAGGTTCAGGATAGAGGCAAAAATCGCTGGCTATCATAGCCTGTTCTTTGCAAAAACCGTAGTGCCAGCGAGCTAACCTGCAGCATCAACACCAACGATACTCCATAAGCCGATGGCTGGTAGCCCATCCGACTTGCGGGCCCGGGCATCTCCCGATCGAAATGGCTCGGCACACCCATGCGGTTGACGGATCGTATACGAAATCCCAGAATGACGCCTGACGGAAGGGCTTCGCACCCTCCGATTATTCGAACTATCCTGAACGAGAGGACTCTGGTGGAATCTGAACAAGGTACCGCGCGCTATTGCGTGATTGGAGCCGGTGCTTCGGGCCTCGCCGTGGCGAAAAACTTCAGGGAGCAAGGGCTGGCCTTCGATGTTTTCGACCGGCATTCGGATGTCGGCGGTTTGTGGGGATACGGCCGGCCTCACAGCGCGGTGTATCGATCGACGCGACTGATTTCCTCCAAGCCGATGTCCCGGTTCCGGGATTTTCCGATGGATAAGGATCTTCCCGACTATCCGGGGCAGGAAGCCGTGTACAAGTATATGAGTGACTATGCGGATCGATTCGGCCTCCGGGAAAACATTCGATTCGAAACCGAAGTCGAGCGCACGACCCGCTCGGATTCGTTCTGGGACGTCAGGCTGCG
>JAKEEL010000102.1 GCA_022616595.1 Methylococcaceae bacterium | reverse complement strand
GGCGACCTCTTTAATAAAGCAAATCAAAAATTCATAGGAATCGTACTCATCGATCCCTATGCGGGTTTTCACGGAAACCGGAACGGAAACCGCTGACCGCACAGCCGCGATGCACTCCGCAACACGCCCGGGCTCCGCCATCAAACAGGCGCCGATCCGTCCTTTCTGCACCTTTCCACTCGGACAACCGACGTTCAGGTTGATTTCATCGTAGCCATAATCGGCGGCGATTTTCGCCGATTGCGCGAGTTCGACAGGATTACTGCCGCCGAACTGGATTGCGATCGGGTGTTCCATGGGATGATATTGCAAAAACCGATGGTGCCCGCCGTTTAGCAGCGCACCGGTGGTGACCATTTCCGTATAGAGCAGAGTCCTGCGGGAAATCAGGCGCAACAAATAACGGAAATGACGATCGGTGCACTCCATCATCGGAGCGACGGAAACCGGGTTAGCCAGAACAGACCTCAGTATATTCCGGTTTTAGGCTTTCCAAGCATTTGATGGCGAAACATTCGCTCACTTTGAATCTGCCTGAGTTGATAATAACTCCTAAGCCACGTACCCGCGAAAAGCACGATGGCGACCCCCCAGGAGGCGATGCTGATATAAAACAAATTTTTGACCTGGCCAATTTCGTGCAGCAATTCGTCCGAATACAGCGAAGCTCCCGCGTGCACCGAAGCCCCGATTTTCTCGGAACCGTCCAGCAAACCGAAGGTCGTCGACGCGTTCTGCAAGGAATAGGCTTTAAGCACCTTCAAGTCTTCTTTCAACTCTCGAACCGTCGTCAAATCGGTAGCCGAAATGATTCCACTTCGCAGACTACCTTCCAGCTGCTTGATCTTCGATTCCATGGCACCGGTAATCAGAATATTCATCTGCCCTTTCAGAAATTCAACATCCCGGACCAACGCTATCGAATTCACATTCGTCCGGGCAGCGGACGACAAACCTGAATGTCGATTGCCGCTCCATTCCGACGAAAACAGAACAGCATACAGAAGCAGGGAAAAGAGCAAGCCGCCGACCAGCACTGCCAACACCCACAAATACGCAGTTTTTCGCGGATGCAAGATGATCACCGACTCATCCGACCCGGTCGATGATAGGATGGAAGACCTGTTGTTGTCTTTATAATGGTTATCCAACATAAATGCTCTCCACGATATTTCGTCCCCGGAGAGATTGATTCGGATGACCATATTGAAACAAATCTCCGGCGGATCTTCCTGAATACCGAACGAGTTACGGTCGGCAACCGGAGCGGTCTACTTTTACCTCAATACCGACTCGCTACGTCGTAAAAGCCGATTCCTCTGCCGTCAGCCTAACTATTTCACTGTTTGCCCAAGGCAATAACTAGAGATGCCTTCGGGAACTGAAAACTATGACAGATCCGATCCAAAGGGTCAATCACTCCACGCGAAAAACCAGCGCCAGCGATCCCCGAAGCGGAAAGACCCGGCGCCACCATATCGACGGAAAAGTGCTGCAACGAGCGGTGAAGGACGCGATTCGCGCGGCACGGATTGCGGAACCGGCCTCCTGTCATACGCTGTGTCACAGTTTTTGCGACGCATCTGCAAAAAACGCCGGGCTATCGACCGATGCCCGGCGTTTCTGTGTCATTGTCCGGCGAAATTCAGAACAGTCCCGTGATTTTGCCGTCGTCGTCGATATCGATGCGTTCTGCGGCCGGGCTTTTCGGGAGGCCCGGCATGGTCATCATGTTCCCCGCGATCGCGACGATGAAGCCCGCGCCATTTGCGAGCCGGACTTCGCTGATCTGAACCGTATGATCGGTGGGAGCCCCTCGACGGTTGGGATCGGTGGTCAGGGACATTTGGGTTTTCGCGATGCAGACCGGAAACTGCGCGTAGTCCTTGTTCCATTCTTCGAGCTGGCCGCGCACCTTGTCGTCGAAGGTGACCGAGGCAGCCCCGTACAACTTGGTTGCAATCGACTCGATTTTTTCCTTCAACGAAAGATTTTCATCGTAGACGAAGGTGCATCCCGGCTGTCGGTTGTCAACCACGTTCAGCACCGCGCGCGCGAGGTCCTCGGCGCCGGCGCCGCCATCGGCCCAGTGTTTCGAAACCACGCATTTCGTACCCAGCGATTCGCATCTGTGCCTCAGGAGCTTGAGTTCCGCGTCGGTATCAAAGGTGAAATGATTGATACAGACCACGCAAGGCAGGCCGTACTGCTTGTTGATGTTGGTCAAGTGCCGTTCGAGATTCACAAATCCTTTCTCGAGAGCCGCGAGATTTTCGACGTTCAATGCGTCTTTCGCGACCCCGCCGTGGTATTTCAAGGCCCGGATCGTAGCGACGAGCACGACCGCAGAAGGTTTGAGGCCGGTCATGCGGCATTTGATGTCGATGAATTTCTCGGCGCCGAGATCGGCGCCGAAGCCGGCTTCGGTGATGCAGTAGTCGGCGAGTTTCAAGCCGGTCTTGGTCGCGGTGACCGTGTTGCAGCCGTGCGCGATATTCGCGAACGGACCGCCGTGGATGATCGCGATGTTGTTTTCGAGAGTCTGTACCAGGTTCGGCTTGATCGCGTCCTTGAGCAACGCGGCCATCGAACCGTGCGCGTTCAGGTCCCGCGCATACACCGGTTTCTTGCCGCTGGTATAGCCGATCACGATACGGCCGAGCCGTTCCTTGAGGTCGGCCCGGTCGGTTGCGAGACACAGGATCGCCATCACTTCCGAAGCGACGACGATGTCATAGCCGTCTTCACGCAGGTAGCCGTTCGCAGTGCCACCGAGCCCGACCACGATCTTGCGCAGCGCGCGGTCGTTCATGTCGACCACGCGCTTCCACTGAATCAGACGCGGGTCGATGCCGAGCGCGTTGCCATGATTGATGTGGTTGTCGACCATTGCGGACAGCAGATTGTGCGCGACGCCGATCGCGTGAAAGTCGCCCGTGAAATGAAGGTTGATGTCTTCCATCGGGACCACCTGTGCATAGCCGCCCCCTGCGGCGCCGCCCTTGACGCCGAAACAGGGCCCGAGCGAAGGTTCCCGCAGACAGATGATGGTTTTCTTGCCGAGGCGGTTCATCGCATCGCCTAAGCCCACCGTCGTCGTGGTCTTGCCTTCCCCGGCCGGAGTCGGGCTGATCGCCGTGACCAGAATCAGCTTCCCGTCCGGCTTTCCTGCCAGGCTCTTGACGTATTCCAGCGACAGTTTGGCCTTGTAGTGACCGTAGGGATCGAGATGCTCCGGCGCGATGTCGTATTGTTGTTTTGCCAGATCGATGACCGGTTTCATTTTCGCCTTCTGGGCGATTTCGATGTCAGACATACCCTTCATCCTCCCGTTGAGACTTTAATTGCTGTAAACCGGGAACCGCGCGCAAAGTGTCTTGACTTTTTCGCGGGTACTCAGAATCAACTGTTCGTTATCGAGATCATCCATGACGTCGCACATCCACGACGCGACCTCCCGGACTTCGGCTTCCTTGAATCCGCGCGTGGTCGCGGCGGGCGTTCCGACGCGGATTCCGCTGGTCACGAAGGGCGACTGCGGATCCTTGGGCACCGCATTCTTGTTGATCGTGATATAGGCTTTGCCGAGCGCCGCGTCGGCTGCTTTCCCGGTGATTCCTTTCGCGATCAGCGAGACCAGCATCAGATGGTTGTCGGTTCCGCCCGAAACCACATCGTAACCGCGCGACACGAATACCTTGGCCATCTCCTGCGCGTTCTTGATTACTTGCTTCTGATAGTCCTTGAACTCGGGGCTCATGGCTTCCTTGAACGCGACGGCCTTGGCCGCGATCACATGCATGAGGGGACCGCCCTGGATTCCCGGAAAAACCGTGGCGCTCAGTTTTTTCTCAATATCGGGGTTGCTCTTGCACAGTATCACCCCGCCGCGCGGACCGCGCAGGCTCTTGTGCGTGGTGCTGGTCACGATATCGGCGATCGGAACGGGGTTCGGGTACAAACCGGCCGCAACCAGCCCAGCGACATGGGCCATGTCGACGAACAGGAGCGCGCCGACCTGGTCCGCGATATCGCGAAAACGCTGCCAGTCCATGATCCTCGAATAGGCCGAGAAGCCGGCCACGATCATTTTCGGCTTGTGCTCGCGTGCGAGCATCTCGACTTGGTCATAGTCGATCAGGCCGGTATCCGGATTCAGTCCATATTGAACGGAGTTGTAAATCTTGCCCGAGAAATTCGGTTTCGCACCGTGCGTCAAATGCCCGCCGTCCGAAAGACTCAGGCCGAGGATCGTGTCGCCCGGCTGAATCAAGGCCATGTAGACGGCCGCGTTGGCCTGCGAGCCCGAATGCGGCTGGACATTCGCGTAATCCGCGCTGAACAGGGCCTTCAAACGTTCGATCGCGAGTTCCTCGGCGACATCGACGTATTCACAGCCGCCGTAGTAGCGCTTCGCCGGGTAACCTTCGGCATATTTGTTTGTCAATACCGACCCTTGCGCTTCGAGCACGCGCGGACTCGTGTAATTTTCCGACGCGATCAGCTCGATGTGTTCTTCCTGGCGGCGTCGCTCGTCCTCCATGGCTTTAAACAACTCCTCATCGAAGCCGGCGATGGTCTGGGATAGTTTGAACATATCTTCCTCCTGTTTGGAAATTCCCGCCGTTCATCGCGGTGGGACCGGGTTTACGAAAGGATTTTAAAAATGAAGATAGTACCATGCATCGCTGCCTCGTTTCATGTCCGCTTTGATTCGAGCCCGTGGATGTTTGAATTCCCCGGTAAAACAGGGTTAGTATTGCGTCATTTGGGCGGGGTTAATCCAGATGTCGGCGGTTAATGCGCGGTACATGAAACATCGACGGATTTGGCTGCCTCCGATTTTCAAACCACGACAAGGTACGATACGATGACAACACCCGCACACATCGCAGTGACCGGCGCGGCCGGGCAGATTGGTTATTCCTTGCTGTTCCGGCTTGCGGCCGGCGATTTACTTGGCAAGCAGCAACCCATCGTGCTGCATTTGCTGGAAATCACCCCGGCCATGGGAACCCTGGAAGGCGTGATCATGGAGCTGAACGACTGCGCGTTTCCGTTATTGCACGGGATCGTCGCCTCGGACGATGCAAAAGTCGCCTTCGCGGACATCGATTATGCATTTCTGGTCGGCGCCCGCCCGCGCGGGCCGGGAATGGAACGCAAGGATCTGCTCGAAGCGAACGGCGCGATCTTCACGGTACAGGGAAAAGCCTTGAACGAGGTGGCAAAACGCGATGCGAAAATTCTGATCACCGGCAACCCCGCGAATACCAATGCGTTGATCACTCTGAACAATGCGCCCGGCCTGAAGCTGTCAAGCTTCAGCGCGCTGACCCGGCTCGACCACAACCGCGCGGTCAGCCAACTTGCCGAGAAATGCGATGTGCTCGCGAGCGATATCAAGCGCGTCACGATCTGGGGAAATCATTCCTCGACGCAATATCCAGATCTCCATCACGCCGAGGTCAAAGGGCGGAATGCGATGTCCCTGGTGGATCAAGGCTGGTTTGCCGACGAATTCATCCCCGTCGTGCAGCAGCGAGGCGCGGCGATCATCAAAGCGCGCGGAGTGTCCAGCGCAGCCTCGGCGGCCAACGCCTCGATCGATCACATGCGCGACTGGATCTTCGGTACCGCGGACGGGGACTGGACCAGCATGGCGGTTCCGAGCGACGGAAGCTACGGGATTCGGGAGGGCGTGATCTATTCCTACCCGGTAACCATACGGAATGGTGCTTACAGCATCGTGCAAGGACTCGAAATCAATGACTTCAGCCGCAAAAGAATGGACATCTCGGATCAGGAATTGCGCGAGGAACGCAGCGCCGTCGAGCACCTTCTCTAAACTTTCGGCCGGAAGCACCCTTCCTGACAGGATGGTGAGAAACTCGGTTTTTCACCATCCCGCTAAGGAAGCACTGAATAAGTCAGGACTTCCTGCGTATTCTGATTAATTTGAACACCGATTCTGGACGAACTTGAACACCCAAAGACCTAACCCGACTTCAGCGATTCAGTCTAATATTTTCCGGATTTTGATAAAGGGTGTGGCGCGGGTGATTGATAACTGAAGACAGGATTTTCGAAAATGGTGC
>JAKEEL010000101.1 GCA_022616595.1 Methylococcaceae bacterium | reverse complement strand
GCCGATTCCATTCCGGAAATTTCCTTGCAAAGGAACTCGGAATAAGCCGGACCAGCATATGGAAGCACGTCAGCGGTCTTTCCGGGCTTGGCATTCCTATCGATGCGGTATCCGGCCGCGGTTATCGGCTGGTCCGATCACTGGAGTTGCTGGATGAAACGCTGATCCGACCCGCGCTGACACACGATGTGATCGAAGCAACCGGTGCATTTTATATCCACGATCGAATCGATTCGACCAACCGCTTTCTGAGTTCCTTGCCGGCCGGACCCGGGCTGAAGGGAGCGATCTGTCTGGCTGAATCACAAACCGCCGGTAAAGGTCGCGGCGGTAGACGCTGGATTTCACCATTCGGCAATAATGTCTATATGTCCCTGGCATGGCAATATCCGGGCGGGCCAGCGTGCGTATCGGGTCTAAGTCTCGCAGTCGGCGTTGCCGCGGTCCGCGCTCTGGTCGCTATGGGGATCACCGATCTTGGTTTGAAGTGGCCCAACGACATCTTATGGCATGGTAAGAAACTCGGTGGAATTCTGATTGAATTGTGGGGCGAGGCGCAGGGTCCTTGTACCATCGTTGTCGGACTGGGGCTGAATTACGCGATGAGTGCGGCAGAGGGCGCGGCGATCGAACAGGAATGGGTCGATCTGGATACGATCAACAATCGATCGAAGCCTGGCCGCAATCGATTGGTTGCCTCCCTGATCAATGAAATTCTGCCTGCCGTTGCCAATTTCGACCAAAGCGGTTTAATGCCATTTCTTTCCGAATGGAGGGCATTGGATTGCATGCACGGCAAGACAGTTGATCTTCACCTGGCCGGGCACGAAATTTCGGGCATTGTTTCGGGCATCAGCGACGAGGGGCTGATTCAGCTTTATACGAGCGACCGTGAATTGCGCAGCTTCGCCTCGGGGGAAGTCAGCTTTCATCCGCGGCGTGGTTGAGCCAGCCGGTTTGAAGCGGCTCGACCTGGCGCGTATCGCGCTTCACCGGGGTACTCCAGATGGGCTTGGGGGTCCGGAGCCGCTTCGAAATCTCCGAAGCAATCGTATGTCGAAAACGTGAACTCATTTTTGCAGAGGCTTCCCAATCTTGTCATCTCTCTTGATCGATATCGGCAATTCGAGATTGAAATGGGCGTTCAAGAAGCAGGACCGCTTGGAGCCTGGAAGGCCCGTACAGTCCATCGACGGAATTTTCGATTTCGACGGGATCTGGAACAAGCTTGAGCCGCCCGCACGGATTCTGGTGTCAAATGTTCTGGGAGAGGAGACTGACCGAATACTTCAGCGATGGATCGACAGTCAGTGGCCGGTGTTCGTCGAGTTTATTCATTCTTGCAGCAAAGGCTATGGAGTTGAAAATGGCTACCAAAACCCCGATCAGCTCGGTGTGGACCGATGGATTTCAATGGTCGCGGCGCGGGCTATGTTCAAGGAACCGGTCTGTATAGCGGACTGCGGTACCGCGATTACCGTGGATGTCGTCGATGGCCAAGGCCGCCATCAGGGCGGTGTGATCTGTCCCGGGGTGAAACTGATGCAGGATGCCCTGATCCGGGGAACTCGCAAGCTATCGTTCGACGGATTGGTTCCCGGCGCATTGCTCGGATTGGATACCGGTACCGGAATCTACAGCGGCACCCTGACCGCGGCAGCCGGGTTGATCGAGAAGCTGCTCGAGGAAGCGGAACAATCCCTCAAGACCAAGCTGAAGCTCCTGATCACCGGAGGGGATGCGGAACTTGTGATGGAGAGGCTTCGGGTTTCGTACTTAGCTATGCCGAACCTGGTGTTGCAAGGCCTGGCGGTGATCGAGTCAGCCGGCGGATCCGCCGCAGCAAAGGCCTGAATGCTTGTGTCACCTGGAAGAACATGCCGAAGTAGAAGCGGAAGAGCGAGTTTCCGCCTGATTCTCGGGTAAACAAAAGGATTCGCGCGTGAAATTCATCTTCTTTGTTTTAGTATCCCTGAATGTTGTCCTCTTCGTTTGGGAATATTTTGGCCACGAGCGTTCCGGTTCGCTCACCGATGCGGCGCTGCGGCGGATTGAAGATCCGTCGATCGAGCGGATTATTCTGGCCGGAGAGATCCCCGCAACAAAGGAACCAACACAGTTCGACACACACAAGGGAAGGCCAAGTGGATTCAACCCGGCTCGTTCCGACCTGGATCCAGTCGTTTTCCAGTCCTTCAATCAAGGCTTGTTCGAATCCATCGACCAACAGTCGACCAGTCTAGTCGAAGACTTTCTCGAGTCGGAGGTAATCAGACAAATCAACGGTTACCAGAAAGGCTCCGTGATCGGCTTTCCGGAAGCGCCTGATTCGATTTCGGTCGTCCAGGCTGGTGAGTCCTCGGGGTTCACGGCTGGATCCGAAAGACTCTGTTACAGACTCGGGCCGAGATCTTCCGGGGCCAGTTTTTCGCGCATCGCCGCGGACTTCCGGCAATTGGGCCTGGCGCCTATGGCCAAGGCGGAACGTATCGATGTCGAGTCGGGCTTTATGGTCCTCTATCCGGCCGCGGAATCGTTTGAAGCCTCGAAAGCCAATGTCAAAATGTTGAACGACCGGGGCCTCAGGGATCTTTGGATGATCAATGAAGGAACGCTGCGCGGCGGTATTTCCCTGGGATTTTTTAAAACCCGCGAACGCGCGGCAGTCCTGCAGAAAGAACTCGAAGCGAAACAGATTGAGGCCAGGGTTGAAGCAAAATTGTCAGAAAGAACCGCATATTTCCTGGTGTTCCCTTGGCACGATGCGGCAGGCGAATTACCCGCAAGATTACACGGATCGGGCTTCGAGGCCACGGAACTCCAGGTTATCGACCCTGGCAACTGTAAGCCCTAGAGGACTCGGGAGACGGCGGCGGCCTGCCCAAGACTTGAATAAGATAGCGAAATATAGATAAAAAACTGCATTCCGAACGCCAGTGCCGCCATCAATAAATGAACCGGCTGGGCAGCCGCGGGAATGCCGAGCCGGTCCATCGTGACCCCGGTCAGGATTCCGATCACAATGAACAGTCCGAGAGCCATTGCGCAGCGAAACAGATAGCTTCGCGCCGTCACTTTTCGCAGCAACTGCCAGATCAACCAAGCGTTGGTGAACAGAATGATCGCGGCGAAGGATCTGTGGATATAAAAAATGAACGGGAAATGACTTCTCCACAGGTGGCGGTTTTCGAGTTGATAGGCCGCCGCAATCGTGTCCACGGATTCACGTACCTGGGTGCCCATCAGGACCTGAAGCAGGGTCATCGCCATCGCGGTCAGCAGCACGGCTCTGAAGCGTGGGTGAAGATCGACCGGCGGGCCTTGCTTGAAGACCCTGATCTGCGACCGGGTAATCGCGTAGATCAAAAGCGCGACGATGACGAGCGCCACAATCATGTGCACGGTGATCATTCCGGGCTGGAGCTGGCTGGCAACCACGACGGCGCCCAGCCATCCCTGGAAGCCGACCAGAAAAAACGTGCCGAGCGACAGATAAAATACCCTTGGATCGGATTTGCGGAAGGACCACGAAAAAACCAGCGTCAAAAAGATCAGAAAACCAATGCCGGCGCCGGTCAGCCGATTCAGATATTCGGTCCAGGTCTTGGTGACATTGAAGCGGGTATCGGCATAACCCGAGTCGGCATAAGTTTTCTGGTAGTCTTGCGGAAGTTCGGACACCGAGGTCGGCGGCATCCAGCGGCCGAAACAGGTCGGCCAGTCCGGGCAGCCCAAGCCGGCGCCCGAAGCCCGGACGATACCGCCGACGAGTATCAGGACATAGACGGCGAGAATAGTCAGACTGCCTAGAACTTTAAACTTCTGAACAGGTGGCGCGGGATTCATTGTACAAGATGATGTTCGATCGCGTGTTCCGGTCAGGAATCCGCCGCCCGCGCTATCCCCTGTGCGCTTCGGTGCGGAGTTTGTCCTCCACCGACCACGGCTCCTTCGAAGTTCACGGAAGCGTCTGAATACACCGGAAATTTATAAACGCAGAGCGCATTCGTCCGGCCCGGATCTCTGAACAGATCTTCAAGAATCTGTTCAGAGACGAACCGGCGAAGCTCAGGCGCTCGGTTGCTTGACTTTTCGCAAATAAGGTTTGATGGTCTGCCAGCCTTCGGGAAACATCTCCTTGGCCTCGCTATCGGAAACCGCGGGTACGATTATCACGTCTTCGCCGTTTTTCCAGTTGACCGGAGTCGCAACCTTGTATTTCGCCGTTAATTGCATCGAATCGAGAACCCGCAGAATTTCATCGAAATTCCGGCCGGTCGTCATCGGATAAGTCAGCATCAGTTTTATTTTCTTATCGGGCCCGATGATGAATACCGAACGGACCGTGGCATTGGTCGCGGCGGTCCGTCCGTCGGAGGTGCCGGGTTCGTCGGCCGGCAACATATTATAGAGTTTCGCGACTGTCAAATCCGTGTCGGCGATCAGCGGGTACTTGACAGCGTTCCCCTGGGTTTCCTCGATATCTTTGAGCCATCCCGAATGGCTGGCGACAGGGTCCACGCTCAAGCCGATGACTTTGCAATTGCGTTTGGCAAATTCGGACTCCATACCCGCCATATAGCCGAGTTCTGTGGTACAGACCGGTGTGAAGTCCTTGGGGTGGGAAAATAAAATCGCCCAGCTATCGCCGATCCACTCATGAAAACGGATCGCGCCCATCGTCGTATTGGCGGTGAAATCGGGAGCTACATCATTAATTCGCAGTAACATTTTATCCCTCCTCTTTCGTGCTGAAAGTATTCGTGTGGTTGCCGGGTTCCGAAACCTGGATGCCTATATCGCGGGGATCGCAGTGACCCAAGGACGAAAGCCCCTCCGCGGAACCCTCAGAATACACAGACCCCCCTCATCGGGGAAAATTCAGTCGTCCGTTGCGCGGGGATTATATCCCTGCCGCACACGGCCCGCAGCAAGGTCCGGGCAGGCATGTCTGGCGCACACACGCCCGAAGTCCGCATTGCCCTTGGCATTGCCGTCCCGATCATTCATCGACGTAGCCCATCGTACGCAGCCGTTCAATCGTATCCTTGGACGGCGCAGTTTCTTCGGCGTGCAGGTTGATGCGATGTTGTCGGGCCGCACTGCGCAGCGATTCCATCACGCCGACCATCTCGTCCGCGCCGCTGCCGGGAAACTCGTTCAACCGCAGCAACTCTTTTGGATCCCGCGCGAGATCATAGATCTCCCGCGTGTCGCGTTCTGCATCAGGCACGATCAGTTTCAGAGCCTCGGATTGAATACTGTGTCCGAATATGATTTGCGAATGCGGAAACTCGCTGTATGCCAGCCGGTTTTCGTCCGGCTGATCCCGGATCATTTCGAGCAACGAGGAACCTCGCAGTTCCGGCGGCGACTCCACCCCGGCCAAATCAAGCAGTGTAGGCATCACGTCGATGACGCGAACGGTACGGGTCACCGACTTTCCGGCCGGCAGCCGTCCCGGTGCATGCATGATCAGCGTAACACGCAACAGCTCGTTGTAGAGCGAGTTGCCGTGCTCGAACAGATCGTGTTCCCAGAACCCTTCTCCATGATCCGACAGGATCACCAGAATTGAGTTCTTGGTCACCCCTTCTGCGGCCAATATCTGCATCACCGCCCCCACTACGTCATCGGTCATTCTGATTTCGGCATCGTAGAGGTTGATGACTTTCTCGAGATTGGCTTTCTCGATTTTGTCCGTACCGGGTCCGAACAAATCCAGGTATTTCCGGGGAGCGACGTAGGGCAGGTGAGGGTAAATCAGATGAAGATACAGAAATAAACCGTCGGCAGCGCTTTGCGATTTCAGCAATTTTGCAAATCTGGCCAAAAGGTTCTCCGGCGGAGTCTTACGCCATTGCGTATATTCACCGTCTCCATGATATAAAGACGCGTATACGTCGAACCCGCGTCCAAAGCGGCCAAAGTGAATGCCGGGATGGTCCGACGCCGCAATGTTGTAATAGCCCTCCTCCGACAAAACGCTCGCCAACGTCGGTATACCGTCCGGTACGGGTTTGCGGACCCAATGCTCGTGCGGTGCGGGTTCCCACAGGTCCGAGGGGTGCAGCGAAGTGAAAAAGGCCATGACCGAAGGATCGGTCCACGGCGCTGATGAGATGGCCCGCTCGAAGCGGACACCCGTGGCCGCCAGCGCGTCGATGTTGGGGCTGGTCGGGCGCGAATAACCGTAAGTTCCCAAATGGTCCGGCCGCAAGGTATCCAACAGCATCACAACGATGTTCGGACGGCCGGGTTGCCAGGTCTTCGAGCGGATCAACAAGTCACCCCAGTAGGCTTGAACACGATCCTTGGAAGAAAGGCTTTGTTCCGCCGCCGTTTCAACCGCGGTGGATTCAAAATGCAACTGAACCTTCGTGCCGGCCCACTCGGAAAGATCAACGCGTGCATTTTCCCATTCCGCACGAAGCGTGCTGAGCAGTTGATCCAGCACGATATGTTCTTGCCCCGCTTCGCGAACGGTTACTCGAAACCGAACGCTTTGGAAACCGAAATCTGGAAGTTCGCAGTTGAGGCTGAGCCAAAGTTCGCCCTGCTCCGGCACGATAAGCTCGGCAGTAAACGCAAACGGAACCTTTCCGACTAAAGCGTTCCGCTGGTGACCGTCCAACGCTACGGAGAACCGTCCCGCCGAGTTCGCCGGTTCGACATGCAGCGGCGATTCCAATAAACGGGTCGGTTTGTC
Organism: Methylococcaceae bacterium; assembly: GCA_022616595.1. Taxonomy (GTDB): domain Bacteria; phylum Pseudomonadota; class Gammaproteobacteria; order Methylococcales; family UBA1147; genus UBA1147. The sequence continues at coordinate 594 of JAKEEL010000101.1, read as the reverse complement.
GCGTGTAACTGAACGCGGCGTCTCCGGGACCGCTCGGTAGGGTTTCAAATCCGAGCCGCGCAACTGGAATTGGATCGCCGCCTTATCCGGAGGTTTTATCGCGATCAACTCCCGGTCGACCGCCCACTGGATTCCGCGAGTGACCAGATCGAGGCCAGCGATGATCAGGACTGCCAATACTCCCAACGCGAAGACACTCGCGAAACACCACCCGAGGCGATGTCGATTACATGAGATTTTCAATTCTGCGTTCCTGGTTTTTGTGGAAATAGGACGTCGTGGCGATCCTTGAAACAACATAGCACAGGGGTCGCTCATTATCCAGCCGCAAGCCGCTTGAACACTGTAATGCACTGGTCGCGGCGCCTCTTGTTTTTCCGACGTTAAACAAATCCACCGGTTGCTGGCGCGGTGAATCGGACCGAGCGCGCAGGACATCGGCACAAGAAGCGTCGTTCAATGGTATTTGTAACCACGCAAACGGTTATTTATGCATTTCCGGCGGAGAACCACTCTTATACAAACCGCTGGCGGAGGTTTTGAAGCACGGAAAGAATCTGGGCCTTGCAACCGCCATTGCGACCAATGGAATGC
>JAKEEL010000100.1 GCA_022616595.1 Methylococcaceae bacterium | reverse complement strand
GCCATTGGCCAAGCTCGCCAACGCCGCAAAGGGCGAAGTCACCACCTTGGTGATCAGATTCAGCAGCACGTCGCCGATGATGCCCCAGATACTGAACTCGGGATCATCCAGACTGCCCTTCAGCGGCAGGTCGAGGTTGATCACGCCATCGGCATCCTTCAGAAGCGCGATCGCGAGTGACAAGGGAAGGGACACCGCATCCGGGCTCTCCACTTGGTCCCCGAGAGTCAACTGCTTGATCACGATAGTATTCTCGGCGGCCATTTTTTTTTGTTCGATCTTATATTTCAGATCCACCGACATTTTGCCCTTTTCAATCTTGTAGCCTGCGAATTTCCCGGAATAGGGACTCAGGCTGCTAAGGCTTAGGTTATTGAAGTCGAGACCGATGTCGGTATAGTTGTCGGGATTGGAAATCTGAATTTGCCCCTGGATGCGGACCGGCGCTGTCCGGTCCGCCCTGCCCTTGAGATCGATCTTGGCGCGAGATTTCCGGTCCGTGGAAAAACCCCGGATCGCCCCGTTCAGGCCTTCCATGCCGGTTGAGAAATTTGGTTTCAGCGAATGATCGGCGAAATCGGCCGAGGCGTTTTTAACCGTTAACGTATCGATTTGAATCAAGGGCTCCGGTGTCTTATCGGCGTTCTTGCGGGCCGAGGCGGCAGATTGTTCGCCCTTCCCTTGCGCGGCGCGTTCACCGCCGAAAACCTTCGAGAAATTGCTCGTTCCGTCCGCGTTGATGATGAAACGCGTATAGGCCCGGTCTGCGATCACTTCCTTGACGGATACCTTCATCGGCCCCAGGTTGAAGCCGACCTGCTCGAATTTCAAGGTCTTCCATTCCAGCAGTTTTTCGTTCTGCACTTTGTCCCGGCCCACGAAGTCATCGATACTGGCCAGGCCGTTGAACTTGAGCTGGGGTTTGGAACCCTGCTCCAATTTGAAATCCACATCCCCTTTGACGATTGCATCACCTTTGCCGAATTCGAGCTTCGTCACCGGATCGATATAGGGTTGGAAATCGGTCAAATTCAGTTTCAGATCCAGCTTGACCACGGTCGACAGCGGATTCAAGCCCAGACCGCCCGCGACGTCCAGATGGCCGGTCCGATTGATCGCGGTCCTGATGGTGAAGGGCAGCGTTCCGGCCAGATCGGATGAGAAATTTTCCAGGGTGATATGAAGAGGCTTGAAATCGAGCTTCATGATCGTCGCGAGGGAGCGGTCCTCGAACAAGAAAGCGTAATCGTTCAAGGCGACTTTGCGGACCGCCACCAACCACTTCGAATCGTCCGCAGGGGTTGTCGACGCAGGCCGGGGAGGCGCAGCGGCCTGGCGGTCCGCGACCGGCACGAACAAATCCACGAAATTCATTTCCTTGTCGGGACGCACCCAGGCATGGATGTTGGCTTTCTCCGATGAAACGGACTCGATCGAAAGCTTTTGCCCGATCAGATCGAAAGCGATCCCGTCCAGTGTCGTGCGGGGAAGTTCGATCAGGGGCTCGGGATTGCCTTTCCGGGCGATCTGGAGATTTTCGAGTTCGTATTTGCCATCCGAGACCTCGACCTGAAGCGCATCGCCTTTCAGGTGGATTTTATAGCGGGCGTCCAGGTTGAAGGCTCCGTCGCGCATCTCGAAATTCACCGAATCCTGGATATACTGCCAAATCAATATCGGTCTGAAATGGGACAGCACGATCCGTCCGTTCGAGCGCAATGGCGTGACATTGATGTCCCCCTGCCAGTCCAAGCTTCCGCCGCTGTCGAAATCCGCCTTGAAATGAACTTGCGAGCCGCGGTCCAGGTAGGTATGGAAATCTGAAACCGACAGGTTGATCGGGGAAATCTGCGAGCGAAAAGGGCTTTTTCGGGATTGATCCTCGAATACTACGCTGCCCTCGCGGATTTCGAGCTTGGCGACCCGGACCGGAAACGCGGAGGAATCTTCTTCCGGTTCGGGTTCCTTGGCGTCTGGCGAGGCGAGTAGATCATCGAAATTGAAGGCGCCGTCCTTGAACTTTTGGATCGCGACGAACAGACCGATGAGGCGGATCTCATCGAATACCGCCGCGCGCTGGAACAGGGAAGACCACTCGAGATCGATGAAAAACTCGTCAAACCCGGCGAAACGACCTCCCTTCCTGTCTTGAACGGTAAAACCCTTCAGATCGACTTTGAGGGTAAATGGGTTTAAGGAGACCTCCCGGATCGAACCCGTCCGGCCCAGTTGTTTTTCGAGAATGGCGGGCAGGTTTCGTTCGATGAGATAAGGAGCCACCCAAAATCCTGAAACTGCGTATAACAAAACCAGGCCGGCGAAAATCCAGGCCGGTATTTTGAGTTTTTTTACCCAAGCCGGTATTGGGCGTGCGGACATGTCGAATCCCCGAATGAACCAGTTTGTCTCTGAGAACCGCTATCGCCGGCGATCCCGCTAAATCACCACCGTCCTCCGCCGACAGATTCACTCGTCCCTGAACAGATACCGATTGATGATACCGAGGCTCGGATCCTTGACGTCAACCGTAAAGGAGTTGGCGGCCAGGCTAACCAGTTGGACTTCGCCGCCATCGAAGGGCTTTATATTCTTTTCATCCTGCTTTTCCCGTTCATCCGGGAAAAGAGGCGAGGAACTGAATTTGCCGCCCACTTGGGATGCCAATGCCTGCTCGATTTCTTCGGTGGATCTGTTCTTGGTTTCCACCGTTACGGTCTTTCCATCGCCGATCGTGACTTCGACGCCTCCGCCCTCCGCTCGAAACGCTTTCTGCTCGGCCGCCGAGTAGTTGATGATGACCTTCCCGATCGAAGCCGATTCGGTCAAGTCCAAAGACACCTTGGCTCCATGCTGGCCGAAGGATCTGGCGCCGATCTCGATCGTATAGCGGTCGTTGATATAATCGCGCACGGTGAGTTTGCTCAGTGAGAAACCTTCCTTGTTCTTGAGGATATAGTGAGGATTATCGGTGTTTTTGGCGAGATCGACCGAAAGCCCCCTGAGGGACAGCCCAAGATCGGCCATCGACCTTCTCATGGAATGCGCGACTTTCTTGGCGACCGATTGCCCGCTGTCCGGTTTCGGCCGGTCCGGTCCGTTCACAAAGGCCAGCGCGGTAAACCCGGTTTGCAGGCCATCGTCGGTTACCCAGCGACCGGAAATCGAAACGATGGATTCGCCCGGTTTTTGAGGGTTGCCCGGATAAATCCGCAATTCGTCCCGACCCGCGGGCACTGCCGCGTACAAAAAAGTGGACACCATTCCCGCGGCCAGGACGATACTCGTTGTGCGGCCGACGCCTGCTTTATTTTTCTTCATATTGAACCCCGCTCGACACCCGATCAAATTCTGGAAATCCCCGTTTTGACGCGGCTCCAGAAATATTCTTGTGCGGTTTCGGGGATTGGAGCTGCGAGTTGCAACAATACCACAAAACCCGAATATAGAAAAAACCGTCGGTTATACCGATGCAAAACCGCTGCGAAATGCAGACCGATGCGGCAACCGGCGCGGTCGGATCGAGCGAAATTTTGAGTCCGGCGCCCTTGCTTTGTCGATCCCGCCGAATATCAATCCGGAACCGGATTCAAACAGGATTCGGATGCCGGTATCGTCCGAAGCACAGCGGTGGATTTTTCGGCAGGCCGTTGTTTCCTGACGCGATCGAAGATCCGGATACCGAGCAGGATGCCAAGGATCAAAGCATAAATCGAGGGTTCGGTCAGATCGGCCTTGACCAGCCAGAGAAAATGAAATACTCCGAGACAGGCCGCGGCATAGACCAGCCGGTGCAGTTTTTTCCAGTTTCTGCCGAGCCTTTGAACCATCGTCCGGGTCGAGGTTGCAGCCAGCGGAATCAAGAGAATGTAGGCGCTCAATCCGACCAGCACATAGGGGTTTTGGGGAACCTCTTCGACGATCTGTGTCCATGAAAGGGACAGGTCCAGTACAAAATAAACGCAGAAATGAAGGCTCGCGTAAAAAAATGCAAAAAGACCCAGCATCCTGCGGAAGCGCAGTTGGAATTTCCAATTGAAAAGCAGTTTCAGCGGAGTCAGGGTCAGCGTGATCAGCAGAAAACGCAGCGTCCAGTCCCCGGTCCTGAAATGCAGCGTTTCGATCGGATCGGGACCCAGGGTCTCGTTCACCGCATCGTGGAACAGGAATAAGAAAGGCAACAGACAAATGCTGAAAACCGATATTTTGGCGAAAAGCCAGACCAATTCGCGATTCATCTTCAGAAATTCCGGTTCAGGTCCATGCCTTGGTACAGATGAGCGACCTGCTCCGCATAGCCGTTGAACAGCTCGGTATCGCGTTTCAGTGAGAACAGTCCGCCGCCGATCACGCGCTCCCGTTTTTGGCTCCACCTCGGGTGCGGAACCTCGGGATTCACGTTGGCATAAAATCCGTACTCATCGGGAGCGGACAGATTCCACGAAGTGTGCGGCATGTCTTCGGTCAGGCGGATCCGGACGATGGATTTGATGCTCTTGAAACCGTATTTCCAAGGAACCACGAGGCGCAGGGGGGCGCCATTCTGGTTGGGCAGAACCTCGCCGTACAATCCGACCGCGAGGATGGTCAGGGGGTGCATGGCTTCGTCGATCCGGAGTCCTTCCACATAAGGCCACTCGAGTACCGAGATCTGCTGCCCAGGCATCTGCCCGGGATCGAAAAGAGTCGTGAATTCGACGAATTTGGCCTTCGAAGTCGGATTGAATTGCTTCAGGAAGCCGCCCAGCGAAAAACCGACCCACGGTACGACCATGGACCAGGCTTCCACGCAGCGCAGCCGGTAGATCCGCTCTTCCAGGTTTTGACCCGAGATTAATTGATCGATGTCGAGCACGCCGGGCTTTTCCACTTCGCCTTCGATCGCAAGCGTCCACGGGCGGGTTTTGAAACCTTTTGCATTCTCGGCCGGGTCGCTTTTGCCGGTCCCGAATTCGTAGAAGTTGTTATAGCGGGTGACATCCTCGAAATCGGTCGGCTCTTCGTTAATCGAATAGGGGCTGTCTTTGCCGAAGCCGGGTAGTTTGCTGCCAGCATCCGCCCGCGCCAGTTCGGGAAAGGACAGACCGAAGCTCGCGAGCGCGCCCAGCGCAGACGCTTTGATCAATTGTCTCCGGCGTCTGAACAGGGATCGGTCGGTGACTTCGGAAGCAGGAATTTCTTTCTTGGTCCGGATCAGCATGGTTTGGAATCCTGAATGGTTTGGTCGAATGATAGAGACCGGATCATCCCGAAAAATCTTACCGGGGTGGTCAGGCTTTTTTAAAATGCTTGACCTGCCGGTACACGTGGCATATAAGGAAAATTTGCAGCAACCGGGTTCAGAGCGGTTGCATCGAGTCTACCGGGATGACCGCGTATCATTTTACACTGGGTGTTGAAAGGTTTCAGTTCCGGGATTTGGCAGACCTGATGGCGCGCGCGAGTCCGGAGCGCAGCGGGGACCATCTCGCCGGGATCGCGGCGACTTCCGACGAGCAGCGCGTCGCGGCGCAGATGGCCCTGGCCGAACTGCCGCTCAAGGGCTTTCTCGAGGAAGCGCTCGTGCCTTATGAACAGGATGAGGTTACCCGGCTGATCATCGACCGGCACGATCGGGAAGCCTTTTCTGCGCTTTCCGGCTTCACGGTCGGAGAATTTCGCGACTGGCTGCTGCGCTACGAAACCGATGGCGAGGTGCTGCGGCAGGTCGCACCGGGTCTGATTCCCGAAATGGTCGCCGCGGTCAGTAAATTGATGCGCAATCAGGATCTGATTCTGGTCGCGAGCAAGTGCCGCGTGGTGACCCGTTTCCGCAATACCATCGGCCTGCCGGGCCGTTTGTCGATCCGCCTGCAACCGAATCATCCGACCGATGACCCGAAAGGGATCGGCGCCGCGATTCTGGATGGCCTGATGTACGGCTGCGGCGACGCGGTGATCGGCATCAACCCGGCCACCGATAACGTCGAAATGACCCGGCGCCTGTTGCATATTCTGGATGATCTGATCCAGCGCTACGCGATCCCGACCCAATCCTGCGTGCTCGCGCACGTGACGACCCAGCTCGAAGCGATCCGGTCCGGAGCGCCCGTGGACCTGGTGTTTCAATCCATCGCGGGGACCCAGAAGGCCAATGACAGCTTCGGCGTTTCGCTGGATCTTTTGCGCGAAGCCTGCGATGCGGCACGCTCCCTGCGTCGCGGCAGTGTAGGCGACAACGTGATGTATTTCGAAACCGGCCAGGGTTCGTGTCTTTCCGCGGACGCCCACCACGGGGTCGATCAGCAGACGCTGGAAGCCCGCGCCTACGGGGTCGCGCGTGAATTCGAACCGCTGCTGATCAACAGCGTGGTCGGCTTTATCGGTCCGGAATATCTTTTCGACGGCAAGCAGATTATCCGCGCCGGTCTGGAAGACCATTTCTGCGGAAAACTGCTCGGCTTGCCGATGGGTGTCGATGTGTGTTACACGAATCACAGCGAGGCCGATCAGGATGACATGGACAACCTGCTGACTCTGCTCGGCGTGGCTGGCTGCAATTATTTCATGGGCGTGCCCGGAGCGGACGACATCATGCTGAATTATCAGTCCACGTCCTTCCATGACAGCCAGTATTTGCGTCAGGTTCTGGGCTTGAAGCCGGCGCCGGAATTCGAAGGCTGGTTGATGAAAATGCACATGCTCGATGGCGCGAACCGCTTGGTAGCCGCGGATGCGCGGCATCCTCTGCTCGATGCGGTTTCGGGTTGAATGACGCATTCTACCGGGAAGGGAGTCACTCGCGATGCGTGGGCGCATCTCAGGCAACATACCGCGGCACGGATCGCGATCGGCCGCTGCGGAGGCAGTCTGCCGACCTACGAGTGGTTGCGTTTCAGGTTGGACCATGCACGGGCCAGGGACGCGGTCCATTTCGATTTCGACCCTTGCAAGCTCGCCGCAAGGATTCACGCGACACGAACCGAAACCCTGGTGATCGGGACGCTGGCCGCGGACCGCATGACCTATCTGCAAAGGCCTGATCTGGGCCGCCGTCTGAACGAGGAATCGAAGGCGATTTTACACCGGGTCTCGGGTGACTGCGATCTCGCGATCATCGTGAGCGACGGTCTGTCTTCGATGGCGGTGGAACGGCACGCGCCGCCCTTGTTGGAGGAACTTTTACCGAGACTTCCTTCCCGCGAGTGGAAACTCGCACCCTTCATCGTGGTTCCTTTTGCGCGCGTCGCGCTCGAAGATGAAATCGGCGCTCTGCTGAACGCAAAAATCGCGCTGATTCTTCTCGGCGAACGTCCGGGGCTGGGCTCGCCGGACAGCCTCGGTGCTTATCTGGTTTACGGTCCACGAAGCGGCAATACCGATGCGCAAAGAAATTGCGTGTCGAATATCCGGCCCGAGGGATTGGGTTATCGTGCGGCTGCCGATACTTTGG
>JAKEEL010000099.1 GCA_022616595.1 Methylococcaceae bacterium | reverse complement strand
TCGACCAGCCGGTGTTTTTGTTCCGCGAGGCGATTCTGAAAGTCGGCCTCATTCGATATCCTGGACCGGCCGTCCAGGAAGACCGTGCGAATGATCAGGTGCATCAGGTCGGAATCGAAATCGCCGCTTTTCTCCGTGACGATGCTTGACACGAAGGGGTGCGGGTTGAGTCGGCTGTAATACAGGACGGAAGATCGCGATCCCGCGATCACTTTTTTCAGGTACTTGATCTCGCTCTTTAATCGCAGCATGATCAGGCGCGCCACGCCGAATTCATGGGCGAAGTCCGCGAGGACTTGACCGTCGAACAGGCGAAGACCCACCGTTTCGCCTTCATCGACCAAAGCCGGATAGCCGAAGGTCTGCCCCGCATCTTCTGCCATGACCTGACGCTCGGAAATCTCGCCGAACTCCCACCGCGTGCAGCCCGACTTCAACAGTTCCTTTTTGGCGAGGGAACTGAAAACCTGCTTCGAATCGCGTGCCAGGCGAATCTGCAGACTGCGCAGATCCCGGCCGCTCGCGAGAGTCTCCGAATTTTCATCCACGATCCTGAAATGCATGAATAGATGATCCTGCAACGTGCATTCCGACCAACAGTCGGCCGTAACCTTGACGCGCTTCTCGTTGGAAAGCCAGGACGCCAGGGACTTCAACAGGGAGCCCCGGCAATCGGCGACCGTCAAAAACCGGTCCGCATAATCGGTAACCGGTACGAAATTTCTGCGGATTGCTTTCGGCAGGGCTTTGATCAGCGCGGTTACTTTTTCTTTCAACAAGCCCGGCACCAGCCATTCGAAGGCTTCCACGCAAACCTGATTCAATTGATGCAGCGGAATCACCGCGGTCACCCCGTCTTCGGCATGTCCGGGCTCGAAGCGATAAACCAGTTTCACCGTGACATTGCCGGCCGCCACCTGATCCGGAAACTGCTGCGGCGCTATGATGCTTTCATCTGTGCCGCAGATGTCTTGCCGCGTCAACAGGAGCAGGTCGGGCCGAGTCCGCTCGACCGAACGCCTCCACCGGTTGAAGCTGTTGCCGTCGACGACCGTATCCGGAATCCGTTCATCGAAGAAGTTGAACAGCACTTCGTCGTCCGCGATTAGATCGATGCGCCGGCCTTTGTGCTGCAAATAGCCGAACTCTTCGAGCAAGGCCCGGTTGTGCTCGAAAAAATGCGCATTGCATTCGAAATCCTGCGCGACCAGGGCGGAACGGATGAATAGCTCCCTCGCACCGGCCGGGTCGATCCGTTCATAGGGAATTTTGCGGCGATTCTGAAGGGTCAGTCCGAACAGGACCGATCTTTCATAAACGGCGGCCCTTGCCTGGCTTCTCTGCCAGTGGGGATCGAAATGCTGCAAGCGAACCAGATGCGCGCCGGCTTGTTCGATCCATTCCGGCGTGACCCGTGCTATGGTACGTGCGTATACGCGTCCGGTCTCGACCTGTTCCGCGGCGATGATCCATTTCGGGCGCACCTTGAACAACGCAGAACCCGGGTGGATATGGAATTTCAGATTGCGCGCCCCGAGATACTCGGACTGTTCCTGAAGGAATCCGATATTGCTCAGCAACCCGCACAGCAAGGCCTTGTGGATGGCCTCGTACTCGGCGGGAACCTGATTGGCTCTGAAGCCGAACTCGGTTTGAACCAGATTCATCAATTGCAGATAAATTTCCCGCCATTCGCGAACGCGCCGCCAAGACAAGAAATTTTCCCGGCAATACAAGCGGAATCGGGAGTTCGACAGTTCATCCCGCTTGGCTTCGATCGCGTTCCACAGGCGAACAAAAGTCAGAAAATCGGATTCCCGGTCCTGAAACGGGCGGTGTTTTTCATCGGCTGCCTGCGATTGCTCGGCCGGCCTTTCGCGCGGATCCTGAATGCTCAACGCGGATACGATGATCGCGATCTCGCTCACACAGTTCTGTTCCTTTGCCGCGAGCAGAATCCGGCCGAGCCGCGGATCCAACGGAATCCGCGCGAGACTCCGGCCGATCTCGGTCAGTTCCTTCTTCGGGTCGATCGCGTTCAGTTCTTCGAGCAGCCTCAGCCCGTCGCGGATCAAGCGCGGATCGGGTGTTTCGATAAACGGGAAGCTTTCGATCTCGCCGAGCTTGAGCGCTTGCATTTGCAGAATAACCGCGGCGAGATTGGTTCTAAGGATTTCCGGGTCGGTGAACTGCGGACGTGCCCGATAGTCTTCTTCGGAAAACAATCGGACACAGATTCCGGGCCCCAACCGGCCGCATCGCCCGGCTCTTTGATCGGCGCTGGCTTGCGAGATCTTCTCGACCGGCAATCGCTGGATCTTGCTGCGCGGGCTGTAGCGGCTGATTCTGGCCAGCCCGCTGTCGATCACGCAGCGGATGCCCGGAACCGTGAGCGAGGTCTCCGCGATGTTGGTCGCGAGCACAATTCGCCGCTTGCCGTTAGCGTGGAAAATCCTTTCCTGGTCACCGGCCCCCAGTCGCGAGAACAGGGGCAATATTTCGTGACCGTTGCGGAAGCGCTTGCGAAACGCTTCCGAATATTCGCGAATCTCGCGCTCTCCGCTCAGAAAAACCAGGATGTCGCCCTCCTGACAACGGGTCAGGTCATCCACGGCGGCGAGCAAGGCCTCCTCGAAATCGCCCTCTCCGGCATCGTCCTCGGGCTGATCGACGGGCCGGTAGCGTATCTCGACCGGGTAGGTGCGCCCCGACACCTCGATGACGGGCGCCCCGCCGAAATGAGTCGCAAAGCGTTCCGGATCGATGGTTGCCGAGGTTACAATCAGTTTCAGATCGGGTCGTTTCGGGAGCAGCCATTTCAGATAGCCGAGCAGAAAGTCGATGTTCAGGCTTCGTTCATGCGCCTCGTCCAGGATCAAGGTGTCGTATTCGTGCAGATAGGGATCGGACTGGATTTCGGCGAGCAGGATGCCGTCGGTCATCAGCTTGACCAGGGTGTGCGGTCTGCTCTTGTCCTGAAAGCGGATTTTATACCCGACAAGATCGCCGACCGGCTGTCCGAGTTCTTCGGCGATGCGCTTGGCGATGGTACTGGCCGCGAGGCGCCTTGGCTGGGTATGCCCGATCATCCCGGCGCAGCCGCGTCCGATCGAGAGACAGATTTTCGGCAATTGCGTGGTCTTGCCGGAACCGGTTTCGCCGCACACGATGACCACCTGATTCGCGAGGATCGCCTCCTGAATCTCATTCTTCCTGTCCGAAACGGGCAGGTCCGGATAATGGATTTCCGGAATGCTCCGCATGCGCCTGGAGCGGATCTCCGATGACCGATCGATCGATCTTTGCAGGCTCTGAAGCTCCGCCCGGATATCCAATCCCCTTTCCTGCAGCCCTTTCAGCTTTCTCAGTCGACGGGTCAACGCAAACCGGTCTCGGTTAAGGCAGTTCTCGAGTGATTGCTCGTATTCGGCGAGTAATTTGTTCATGTTCGAAAATCTTAACCGCTTCCAGAAAAAGCGTCACCCGTGGAGAATCGGCGGGCGAGTGCTCCAAACGATTCCGGAGCAAACCGCGGATTCCGTTCTGCAAGCGGATCTTGAAGCGGATCAGCACATAGCTTCCCGCAAGCAGGAGAAAAATGATCGGCACCAGGAGGTGAAGGCAATCGCCCCCGGTCAGTTGTCCGGCCATCAGGTCACGCACCAGAATGACCGTGTGCTGAAGGGGCAGCGCGGCACTGACCAGCCGCACTCCCTCCGGCAGGGAAGATAGGGGGAAAAACACACCGCTCAACAGGATCATCGGAGTGATCGACAAGGTCACGTAGTCCAGAAAAAATTCGTAGCTGTTCCCAATACTCCCGGAACTCAGAAAACCGGCAGAGGCCATGCCGTCGACGTTTCCGATGAATTTCCCAAGGCCATAGCCCCGGGGCTTTCGGTGGATTGAGTCTTTTCGGATGCTTCAGGGGATCTCGATGAAGCCGGGTTGCCGCCAGAGGATATTGGAGATTCCGGAATCGAATGCTTGATCGTGATCGTATCCTGGCCCACGATGACCTCTTTGACCAAAAGTTTCATGATCCTCTGGCGCTCCGGAATGTCAAGCGTTTCGGCGTTCTTGCGTAGCCGTTCCAGAAACGCGGTCAGGGTTTCTGCCAGCCTCAGACAAGCCGCCTGGTCAGCGGCTTGGGTCGTCAATGCCTGAAGCTCCGCCTGAACCGCCTGCTCGGTTGTCGCAAGGCGGGCATCCGTGCACGCAGTTTGCCTCAAGCGAGAGTAGCTCTTCCTGGTAAGCCGTCAGCAGCCGCTCCCGGTGCTTGCGCACCCGCGCGGATTCACGGTTCAGGGTTTCCAGGCGGCGCCGGGTTGGGCTGGCATGGCGGGCTGATTCCAAGCGCCGGTTCAATTCGGTTTGGATGAGGGTCGGGTCCTCCAGCAGGCGGAGAATCTCGGACCATACCACGTGGTAAAGCCAGGTCCTGCCGGATCGGTTTTTGGTCACAGAGAGCCTGTCCCGCATGCCGATAGGCGTCGGAGCCCGGGCAACGGTAGTAGTAAATTTTGCGCGCACTGCTGAGCGTCGAAGTCCGATACAAGGCATAGCCACACCGGCGGCAACAAACGAGGCCCTGGAGAATGCCGGGCTCGATGGTTCGGCGCGGCCCGATGCCGCTTGCCCCGGCGTGAACGCTCCAGGATCTGCGCGCGCTCGTATTCGGCGATCATCCCTTGGAACTGCAACAGCAGGCGATGGCGCGCAATTCGAGGAGATGATTGAGCCGAGCCCGGGCTTCGGCGAGGGTGGTGGAAGCGAACAGTGCATCGGGTTCGAGATCGAAGGGAAATCGGGTCAGCGCGAAGTGTTTGGTGAATTGACACCGCCGTTTCGTAGAAGGGGCGTTTTCATTTCGGGTCGTACAGAGCGCTTGGTGCGCAAAGAATTTCGGGTGACCGGCCTCGGCCGGCACGGATGGAAGGTGGAACGGGTTCTGTCCCGATTACCTTTCAAGACCCGCCGAACAAAATGAACAGGCCTGGATGGACGACTCGCCGCGAGGCACGGAAAAAGCGGATTCCCTGCGAGGCCAACCGAAGGTTGGTGCGAAATTCCGCGGAGACTTCGCGAGCGACGCGACGCGGTGGTATGGTCCTTGTGTCGAATGGTCGGCTAATATCATAAGATAGGTTCAATCTCATAAAGGCGTGACAGAAACGATCGATGGGTTCATCTTCGATGAATAATTTCTCACATCACTGCGTTGCGGGAATAAAATTGTCTCCAATTTGAGAATCGAGCGCGACAAGTTCGCGTTTGTTTAATCTGATTCTGAATGAAGCCTCGTCTCAGTCGGGTTATACCACGCCAACCCGGCCGGCTCGATTGTGTTTGATTTTGAGTATTTATCCGAGGATTGACTGAAATGAAAATATTCACGAACAATAATATTCGTTTCCTTGGGGTTAAACTGGTTAAAGGCCTGATGTTATTCGTGGCCTTGGTTGCCGCCGTGATATTAGTCTTCAGCCTCGGTTCCATTGCTGGAAAATTTTTTGCGAAGTTACTGTATTGATGGAAATCCTGATCATTATTTTCTGGGCCTTGTTTTTCGGATTCGCGTTTTATTGCATCCGGATTTTGTTCGAGATCGGCCGGTTCGGTCGAAATGACTCCGGGGACGGTAAGTGAAGCGGGTCCGCGAGCTGCGTATTATTCACGTGATCGTCCGAGTAACCCCCGGCGGTTGCCCGGTTTCACCAGCAGCATCTGGACATCTCCGAGGGCACGCTCATCGAAACCGCCCTCGCAGTAACAAAGATAAAACTCCCACATGCGGATGAATGCTTCCGGGTAGCCAAGCGCCTTGATCCGCGAGAGATTGCGGAAGAAGTTTCGCCGCCATTCGGCCAAAGTGCGCGCATAGTCCGGTCCGATATCCTCGAGGTCGAACAGCCTCAAGTCACTCGCGCGCGTGATGCTGGCAAGCATCGCGGTGAGCGAGGAAATCGAGCTCCCCGGGAAAATATGGCGCTGGATGAAATCCACGGACTTTTTCGCCGCTTCGTAGCGCTGGTCGGCGATCGTGATGGCCTGCAGCAGCATCATGCCCTCGGGTTTAAGCAGCGAGGCGCACTTCGCGAAATAGGTATCGTAGAATTGGTGGCCGACCGCTTCGATCATTTCGATGGAGACCAGCTTATCGTATCGGGATTCCAGGTCCCTGTAGTCGCATAGTAGCACTTCGATTTTATCGGCGAGTCCAGCCTGCATGACCCGGCTCACGGCAAGCTCATACTGAGCCCCGGAAATGGTCGCGGTCGTGATCCTGCATCCGTACTTTCGCGCCGCGTGGATCGCGAAACCGCCCCAGCCGGTGCCGATTTCCAGCACATGGTCCCTTTCGTTGATCTGCAGTTTGCCGCAGATACGCTCCAACTTGCACAACGAAGCCTGCTCCAAGGTCATGTCGGGTCGTTCGAATACGGCGCAGGAATACATCATGCTCGGATCGAGAAGCAGCTCGAACAGCGCGTTGCCGAGGTCGTAGTGGGCCGCGACGCTCGTTCCACGGTGTATTGTTGATTTCGGCGACGATCGCGCCAAGCGTCTTCCCGTCCCGATCGAAACAGTAGTAAAAACTGACCGGGTTGAAGCAGTAGCCGAAATAGCGCAGATGCGTCAAGAGCCTCACCGGCCCCTCTGGCCGCCGGCCGGTTTTTTCGCTCACCAGTTGCAGCACAGCCTGTTTCAAGGGCAGAGCGGGATCTCCGAAATAGTCGCCGCGGCGGAACCAGGCCAGGTTGCGGCGCTCGAACGACCATAGCCTTGCGCCGCGGAACAATTCAGGCAGCTCATCGAGATCGAGATACATCATGAACAGGCAATAGCGAAACTGGTGCGGTACCGGCCGGAACCGCCGATGCCGAACCCGGCCCGTATAAATCGCGCTGTGGCGGCCCGGCGGTTGCACGATGCTCGGCCCTGCCTCAGGCATAACGGAAATGCTCGAGCACCGCGAGCGCGCTGACTACGCCGTCTTCATGGAAGCCGTTGCGCCAATAAGCCCCGCAATAAGCGGTGCGGTTCACTCCGCTGATTTCGGCATGGCGCTTCCGGGCGGCGGCGCCTGCCGTGGTATACACCGGGTGATGATAAGTCAGGCGCAGGATGATTTTTCTCCCGGCAATGCCGCCGCTATGGTTCAGCGTCACGAGCAGCGGTTCGGCCGAATCCAGACCTTGCAGGATGTTCATGTGATAAGTCACGGCAACACGGTCGATCGGTGTCGCCGTGACATGGTAATTCCAGGCGGCCCACGCCAGCTTGCGGCGCGGCAGCAGGCGGCTGTCGCTGTGCAGCACGATATCGTTTTGCTGATAGGGCATCGCGCCGAGGATTTCGCGCTCGCGCTCGCTCGGATCGCTCAAAATGCGCAGCGCCTGATCGCTGTGACAGGCGAAAAATACCCAGTCGAATTTTTCTTCCGCGCCGCCGCCCGTGGTCACGCGCACCGAGTCTTTCAGGCGCCGGACTTTGGCGACCGGGGTATTTAGGCGGATACGATCTGCGAATCCAGCCGTCAGCGCTTCGACATAGCGCGCGGAGCCGCCTTGGATCACGCGCCATTGCGGGCGGTCATTGACGGTCAACATGCCGTGGTGATGGAAGAAGCGCACGAAGAAGCGGGCCGGAAAATCCAGCATCCGGCGAGGCTCGCTGGACCAGATCGCCGAGCCCATCGGAATGATGTAGTAGTCGATGAATTTCCGGCCATAGCCGCGCTCGAACAGATATTCGCCGAGCGGGATTTCCGCGCCTTCCCCCAACAGTTCGAGCGATACGCGGTTGAAGCGCAGGATATCCCGGATCATGCGATAAAACGCGGGCCGCAGCAGGTTGCGCCGTTGCGCGAACAGCGTGTTCAGCGAGGTACCGTTGTATTCCAGCCCGGTCTTCTCGCATTTCACGCTGAAACTCATGCTGCTGGGCCGGGAGGCCACGCCGAGCTTGTCCAGCAAAGCGACGAAATTGGGGTAGGTGCGGTCATTGAAGACAATGAATCCGGTGTCCACGGCGATTTGTTGCCCGCCGTGCTGAATGACATGCGTGTGGCTATGGCCGCCCGCATGGCCGCCGGCCTCGAACACGCTGATGTCATGTTCGCGGTGCAGATGGTAGGCCAGAGTGTTGCCGGAAATCCCCGCGCCGATGATCGCTATTTTCATGCTGCCGTCCGCCAGGCACGGCTCCGGTCGCGCAATTCGTCGGGTACGGTACG